>JAHJVF010000019.1 GCA_018828505.1 Bacteroidota bacterium
AATGCCAACAAAACTTGTTCTATAACCTCTGGTTGGGAGGTCTGGCTGAAGAGCCGTGTGCGGGAAATCTGCAAGCACGGTTCTGTGAGGGGGTTCATAGTGAACTCCGAAAGGAGGTGGCTATGAACTCTACTCGACAAAACTATAATGTAGAAAATATTCTAAAAAAGAAATCAGTATTCGTCCCGATTTTAATTATTTCGGGAGTTATGCTGATCAGTATGACTCTATTCACTTTCTTGGAATATTTGTTGCTCTCAAAGATAGGTGTTTGGGAATCCCATATATTTACCATCATCATAAGTTCACTCATTGCAGCCTCCGCTGCCTCATACGTTCTAATACGTCAAAATAAATACAACAAAAAGTATATCGAAGAAAAAAATAAAGGGGAATTATTACAGCAAGATAAAAACGAAGCCATCTCTATTTTAGATGCTGCGCTTGACACCACGGCAGATGGAATTTTAATTGTCGATCAAAATGGAAGAGTTACAAAAGCAAATAAGAATTTTTTAGAGTTATGGCATATTCCGGAAACGCTTCTTGAGACACGTGATGATAATAAACTATTGGATTATGTTTTAGATCAGTTAACTGATCCAAATGCTTTCATTACAAAAGTACGTGAGCTTTATGCACATCCTTCTAATGAGAGCTTCGATACGTTAGAATTTAAAGATGGTCGAATATTCGAACGCTACTCTAAACCTCAGCTTGTGGGTGACGAGATTGTAGGACGTGTATGGAGTTTTCGCGATATAACAGTTAGACATGATGTTGAGCAGAGAATCAGGTTGTTCGAAAAAGCAATCAAGAGCGTAAATGATGGCGTATATATAGTTAATCTTAAATTCGAAATTATTTATTTGAATGAAGCAGCACGTAATCTCTATGGTTATAGTGAAAGTGAATTGATGGGAAAAAGCATAAGAATGCTCTGGTCTCCTCGAAATACAAAAGGATCTTTCAAAGAAATGGTTACCGAAACTCTTAAAGGAGGATGGAGAGGGGAATTATACAACAAGAAAAAAGACGGCACTGAATTTCCTATCATTCTTACTGCTTCGGTTATAAAAGATGATTCTGGTAATCCAATCGCGCTGATTGGTGTGGCAAAAGATATTACCTTCAGACAACGAATGGAAACTCTCAATAATGCACTTTATAGGATATCTGAATCTGTGCACTCAACTTCAAACCTTGATGAATTATTTGCAATGATACACAAGATCGTAAAAGATCTGATGCTCGCAAATAATTTCTACATTGCACTGTACGATCAAGATTCTGACTTGATAAGCTTCCCATATTTTATCGATGAATTCGACCCTCCACAGCCACCTAAAAAACCCGGAAAGGGCTGCACTGAATATGTTCTTAGAACCGGTAAGCCGGTAATCATTGATAAAGAATTATCTGATAAACTTAACCGCACCGGTGAAGTTGATATTATTGGCGCTCCGTCAGAAGTATGGCTCGGTGTTCCGTTGGAAATTTCCGGAAAAACCATTGGAGTAATGGTTGTGCAGGATTATAATAGTGAATATGCTTACGGCGAAAATGAGAAAGAGATTTTGATGTTCGTTTCTGAGCAGGTTGCCGTAGCGATCGAGAGAAAAAGAAATGAAGAAGAACTAAAAAAATATACGTTAGAACTTCAGAAAAGCAATGAGCTGCTGGAAGTACATGCAAGAGAACTCAAATCGCTGAATGAGCAATTAATTCAATCCGAAAAGCAGCTGATTGAGTTAAATCAAAGTAAGGATAAATTTTTCTCTATCATATCACACGATCTTAAAAGTCCTTTTAATTCTTTGCTTGGATTCTCGGGGCAATTGCAAGAAAGCCTTGATGATTTTGATAAAGAGGAAATTAAAGAATACATAGGATATATTAATAATTCATCAAAAAACCTTTACAACTTAGTTCTCAATTTGTTGCACTGGGCATTGATTCAAAGGGGCAGGGAAAAATTTGAACCTAAAACCATTAATGTTAAAGATTTTTTGAATCAGTGTTTGAGTGTTTTGTACGGAAATGCAGTGAAGAAAAATATCACTATAAAGAATGAGGTCGATGAAATTCATGCTATCACTGCTGATGAGGATATGTTGAATTCCATATTCCAAAACCTTATTTCAAATGCGATCAAGTTTACAAATCCCGGTGGTGAGATTTCCCTCTCAAGCAAAGTGCAAAACAACGATATTGAAATTTCGGTAATGGATAACGGCGTCGGTATGGACGAAAAAGCATTGCAGAAAATATTTAAAATAGAATCTAAGTATTCAACCACCGGTACAGCAAATGAGTATGGGACAGGTCTCGGACTGATTCTGGTAAAAGAATTAGTGGAACGAAATCAGGGTAGTATTTGGGTTGAAAGTAAAGTCGGAAGAGGAACAACTTTTAGCTTCACTTTACCAGTCGCCGTTAAAGCGTAGTTTCACTTTAACACATATCTGTTAAAAAAATAAACACTTTTCAAAACTATTTTTATATATTCAACTGTAATTGTGAGGAATTATAGTTAAATAACTGAAGTTACGCAAAATCATGTAGAACGCTGCAAAAAGCTTAATCCGTCAACTGACGGACTAAATCC
>JAHJVF010000110.1 GCA_018828505.1 Bacteroidota bacterium
GATTAACTTCGGATCACCAGCTAAAATTGATGTTCCATAAGAATAAACAATCATCCCTCCTTTATAGTCACCATATAGGTTCACACGACTTTTCAATTCCTCATAAAATCTTTTTGATTGTTTTAATTCCTTTGAGAATTTTCTGGAGGACATAGCATAGAATTTTGCTAAAATTTTTGGGAAGAACATCCTCCCAAACCATTTCTGTGAATCCTTTTTTGCATAATTAGCCCTATTCTTATTCCTTAGAAAAGTATGCTCAACCTTTTGAACTATATATGAGTATTTTTCCAAGAAGGTTCTTTTATATTCTCCAGCGATACTTTCTAATGATTCTTTTGCTTTTTTTAGGTGTCTCTCTTTAAACCATTTGGCTAAGCCTCCCCCTCCTAATACTCCACCAATACTTCCAATTATTGGTCCTAATACAACTGATATTCCTCCAGTTACAAGGGCTAAAGCTAATCCAATTGATAATCCAATATTTGCACCAGCCCAACCCCCTACCCCAACACCTACTACATCAGTTACAGTATGCTCAATTGCAGTCCCAATATTTTTATTCCCCTTAATAACTCCTCTCGCATTCTTAACACCTGAGATAACAGCGGTGACCAAAGGAATTCCGTCTATAAAATCCCCAAGGTCATCAATTCCAGTATAAGACTCATCCGTTCGCTGAAACATATCTTGAACTGAAAGATCATCATCAATAATTACTCTTGGATTATCTTCAAAATTCCTTGCCATCTCCCGATTAGTATAAATCGTAACATCATCAGACTCCCTTAATTTTTTATAAATTTCTGATGGATGATCGGTTACAGCAATATCAATTTTTTGTCCATCAATGATTGCGTCATATTGTGGATTAGTTCCGGATTCTGGTTTAACATATTCTATTCCTTTCTGATCCCATTTATCAAATACATACTCTTCACCAGTGTATCCCTTATATTTATGAATCATTTCTCTCCAGACCCTTGTCCCCTCCTCAGACTTAATAAGTTTTTCTTTTACGAAATCTGATAGTTCGGCGAGACTTTCAAAATTTTGACCGTGATGTAAATGATCTATCCCTTTCAACACAAAAGGATCCATTTTTGAAGTATTATATAACACATCAAACACTGTTACCCCAACAGCAGCCGCAGGTTCTATCCCAATTTTATTTTTAACTTTATCTAAAGTTTTACTATCAACCGACAATTCTTTCATCAGAAAGGATTTTGCTCGAGAATGATTAATTAATGCAATAACAAACAATACCCCCAAAACTGAAATAAAAATTATTCCGACACTCATATTTCGTACCCTTATATAAATGCTATTAAATATCTAAAGTAACGCAAAATGGTCATTCAGAACGAAATGAAGAATCTTATATTGCAATTTTAAGCGTTTTTTAGATGTTTCGCTTCGCTCAACATGACAAAAAGTCAATTATGCGTAACTTCAGACACAAAATATCAATTGATGGTATCTCCGATTATGGAAACATATTTTAACCAATCAATCAAAAAATCTTTCATTTTATCTAGCGATTCATCGCTCGTATCAGAAGATACAGAGAATCTCAGCTTATTAAAAAATCCATTATCACTGCGTAACAAGAGAATCGAAATTTCATTTATGCATTCTCCATTTTCAAAACATCTATCGTAATTAAAAACCGCACTAAAAAATTTCGGTTCTTTTTCATTCTCAAAAACGAAAGGTTCATTCACTAGTAGGTTAACATTTTGATAACATTTTTCAGCTTCCATATCAAAAATTGCATTTACACAATTCTCAAATTCAGTTGCTATTATCGGATCTTCAAGGCTGGCAGGGATGTTTATCCCACCATTATACAAGGTTATTGTAAAATAACCATTCTCTTCGCCTTCATATCTGAGTTGTAGAGATCCATCCTCATTAGTCCATTTTAAATCAAAATAATAATCGGCAATCTTTTGGGGGATATTTTTTTGATCGGGGAATGTTTGAATAATATTGTTTGTCATTATTTGTTCTTAGTCAATAATTTATTTTAAATCCTCGATTGAAGTGGGAGTTCATTACTTCTTGCATGCCCCCGCCTTCGAGGACTTTTTAATTATTAAAGATGTTATAAGCTTTCACAAAACACAATTTATTTCCACCATCCGAAGTTTTTACCTAATTTGCGAACGCCTTTATATGCAAAAAAACCAGCAAAACCGGCAACAACTCCAACAATAGCAACACCAGCAACCATACCACCACCAACTGCACCACCAATAGTGGCTAAACTAGAGGTAATTGCAGCAGCACCGGAAGTTCCAGCTGCAGCAGCTCCAGTTGCCCCAGCAACTCCAACACCGGCGCCAGTTGTAACACCGGCAGTTGCACTGACACCCTCTTTAACTAATTTAGACATTGAGCCTCCGTATATTTACTCTTTGATTTTTTTGTTAATTAACGAACTAAATAATTTTAAAACGCTTGGACCGATGGCCGTTGCTGAAATCGCAATAATACCAGCTAATGGTCC
>JAHJVF010000020.1 GCA_018828505.1 Bacteroidota bacterium
CGAGCATGATTTTCAAAATCAAATTTCTACGTGAATAAGAATTCTCGGGATTTCTGATTGGATCGTAATACCATGGATTGCGAAGCATTGCAATGAGCAATGCAGATTCCTGCAAGTTTAGCTGGCTGGCTGGTATCCCGAAAAAATTTCTCGCACCCGCTTCTATTCCATAGCTTCCACGCCCAAAATATGCGATGTTGAAATACATCACAAGAATTTCATCTTTAGTATATGTTTTTTCAATTTGTACTGCAGTGATCCATTCACGGAATTTTCTGACAGCAACATCGAGCAAATTTTCCTCACGTTCAACGAGTTGATATAGATTACGAGCTAATTGCTGAGTGATAGTGCTCGCTCCCCCACTTTTTTTAGAGAGAGAAATTATATTTTTTATAATTGCTTTAGCAACTCTATCTAAATCGACGCCCCAGTGCGAATAAAACTTTCTGTCTTCCGTGGCAATCAATGCATTGATCAAGTGCCTTGGAAGTGAATCAAGATGAGTTTCAATTCTATTTTGGATATAAAATTGTCCGAGCAGATGCCCATCATATGAATAGACATTGGAAGCAAGTGATGGGCGGGGATTCTCAAGTTCTTCAAATGATGGGAGACCAGTGAAAATATAAAACGTTAATGCAACGAATACACCCAAGCAAATCAATCCGCCCCAAATAAAAAATTTTTTATTTCTGCTTAAAAATCCTTTAGATTTTTTTCGCCGGAATTTTGGATCATTAAAATATTTGTGCAATTCTTCGCGTGAAATATTATTCTTTGCCATAAACTAATTCAATTATTTTAAACTCATCGTTAGCGTACAATCCATAACATGGTTGCTGCAACCAGGTACCTAAATTTATGTAGTAACCATCATTGTATTTTTCAAATTTTCTTTGATGAGAGTGTCCGAAAAGAACGAAATCATATCCCTCATCTATTTTTTGTTTTGCAAACTCAATTAGACCATCGATAGTTCCATAATTTTTCCCGTCGGTGTAATGACGTGATTTTTGAGAGAACTTACTCGCTAATTTAATTCCTATTGATGGGTGAATCTTGGAATAAATATTTTGCAATAGCTTATTCCGAAAAACCGATTTCAATATTTTATAACCGATATCATTCTTAACTAATCCATCTCCGTGTGCTAGAAAAAATTTCTTACCATCGATAGTCAATGTTAGTGGCGCTTCTGATAGTATTACATTAAAAGAATCCTTGAAATATCCTAAATGTGCGAAATCGTGGTTACCCGATAAATAGTTGATATTCACACCCGCATCTGACATATCCTCAATTTTTGTTAATATCCTATGTGAATATTTTTGAATTACAGTTTTATATTCAAACCAATAATCAAAAAGATCGCCAAGGATTATCAAATCTCCTTTTGACGCAATTATCTGATCGCAAAGTTTTTCAAAAAGTTTTATTTGCTCTTTCTCTTCATGATAAGATCTGAATCCGAAATGAAGATCAGAGATAAAGTAATGTGGTTTTGTACTATTCAATCTATTTTTTTGTAAATGACTTTTTTAAGCAGGTCTCCCTCAGGATCAATGACCAAATTTTCTACCGGTGCGGGGACATTGAACGTTAATATTTGCATTTTCGAATTGTTGAGAATATCAGCATCAATAATATTTCTGTTTTTCAATTCTAACCGAATCGGAATTTCGTTTTCAAAAATTTCACGCGGCTGTTTCTGCTCAAGAATCACCTTGCAAATATAATTGTTCTCTCCCTCAAATGTAGTGTATGAAATTTTGAATACTGGTTTTTCTACCTGAGAATAAATCCATTGATTAAAAAATTTGGAGAGATCCGATCCACAAGTCGATTCAAAAACAGATTTCAAGTTTGCTGTAGTGGCATTGCTAAATTTATGAGTATTATAGTATTGTCGAACTGCTTGAAAAAATTTATCATCGCCAACCTTTTTTCTCAACATGTGGAGCACCCAAGCCCCCTTTTCATAAACAGTACTTCCAAATAGAAATCCGTTTGGTTTAAATAACGAACCATAAAATAGCTGATCTGAATTCATCCTACTCTTTTTACCTGCAAACTCAGAGTAGAGATAGGCTGAATAAGTTGCGAATCCTTCATTCAGCCATATTTCATTCCAGTCGTTCAATGTGACCGAGTTCCCGAACCACTCGTGTACTAACTCATGTGCTAATAATCTGTCGTGGAGTTGGAGTCCGGTTATATAATTTGAACCGATACTCGTCATAGTCTGATGTTCCATGCCGCCAAACTGCCA
>JAHJVF010000021.1 GCA_018828505.1 Bacteroidota bacterium
TTCAAAAAATAATACTTA
Organism: Bacteroidota bacterium; assembly: GCA_018828505.1. Lineage (GTDB taxonomy): Bacteria > Bacteroidota > Ignavibacteria > Ch128b > Ch128b > JAHJVF01. Next base: position 19 of record JAHJVF010000021.1, read on the forward strand.
AAATAATTTAAGTCCCACATCATCGATTGTCTATCAAAACTTGCACGCGGATAACAAACGGAATAATCAATATCTTTCCCGGCGACTATCTGAAATTTTGGTAACATCCGGATAACTTTTTTATAGAGTTCAATCAACGTGTCGGAGAAGTTTTCTTTCTCACGTATTTTTACCAGTAAAGAAAATAAAGTTTCATCACCGAGATCTTGTTCGAGGTAAGTTTGATTGTCGAGATCTTCCAAATAAATTTGAGGGACGTTTAAACCTTTCGAGCGGAAATATTTCGAAAAAGTTAGGAACGCAATATTCTCACTCCGATCGGGATTATAAACACCCATCGCAGTTTTGGTTTGACCAAAGGTTCGATAATATCTTCTATCTGATCCTGAAAGAGGAAGCGGGGAGATTTCCTTGATCGATTCTCCGGTCCAATCAGTGAATAATTTAGATAGATTTATTTCTAATTTCTTGTCCAAATCTTAAATGCTTTTACGCCAATTTAAGTTTTTAAGCATTAAGTTGGAAATAAAAAACATACCGTTATATGTTTACCAAATTCGAGTTTTTTCGAGACTTAATGAATTCGGTCAATCAAATTCTAACGGACAATCTAAAAGATAGTTGGGATTAAAAATAAAATAAGCCGACAGTCAATCGGCTTAAGTTATTGAAAAACAATGGATTGGAAAGTGAGCGCGGAGCCTGTCCCGATTTATCGGAATGGATTCTCCCAAAGGAATCACAGTGCGAGAACCAACGACGCCCTGCTTAAAAGGTATAATCAAGGAGATGAAAGTGGCAATTTTTGAATGTTTTTGAGGTTTTTTGCACCCAAAAGCACCCGTTTTTTGTAAGTTCATGGACATTTCACGGACAGTTTAAAGAGTCGGATTTGTTTTAACGAGATGAGATAAAAAGAAAAATTTTCTGTCTACTGAAAAAACCAACTTGAATTTTTTCGAAGAGAAAATTTCTTCCGACACTCTCGACATTTGTATTCGGGATCATCATCAGTAACAATACAACCGCCAATAATTATTTTACCTTGATCAATTTTCTTTAGTAATGATTTATTGAATGCAGGCATTCCGTAAAGGAATACTGAAATGTTTTCAGAATTGCAATATGGACATTTAAGTTGGGGTTATTCAAAAAGCGCCCCGTTTTTTGTAAATTCACGGACATTTCGCGGACGGTCCAAAGAGTACTCTTGAACAAGAAGTTTTTTCGTTCTTAGACTAAATCATCAACCCAATTTTTAAATCGTTCAAATAGTTTCCAAAGTTTGTCGATGTCTTTACGCATGTAAACATCACCACTATATGAAATTTCATTTTTCACATCAATGATCTTTCTGAAATTGTTCATAGCTTTATTTCGCTTGTCGGTTGACTCCATTATTTCTTCAATCAATAAAATTACTTCGTAATGATTATCACCTCTGCTCTTTACTCCGCCATGTTTTATCGTAATTACGTCTGCGTATGCAATCGCTGAATGAATTATGAGCACTCCAGCTGCATTGTAATATTCATATTCAAAAGCTACTTCTGCTCCTCTGTAAAAATTTTCTGCAACTTTTATGAAATCATTGGATCGACTTCTTTCTATTGAGATGCGCGAACTTCTTCTAACCATTTATTAACTCTTTTATTGAGCTACCTTTTAATACAATACCTTCCTTGATGATTTCTGAAACTGGCGGCTTTTTGTTGAGGGCTCGTTTTTTAAATTCAGTTTGGCTAATGTAAAATGGTGCAATGTTTGCTCCGAATTTATTGTGAACTTCTTTTGAAATTTTATTTATAGTTTCTTCTAATTTTATTTTTTCGTTCTCGGATGAGTAGATGAGACATAGATCTAAATCGCTCTGAGTGGTCTCTTCTTTACGTGAGACGCTGCCGAATAGGATTATGCTTTCAGAATATTTATTCAATTTATCGGAAATGAATTTATTCAGGCATTTGAGAAAATCGCGTTCGAGTGAAAGAATTGGCAATATTCCTTCGGAGACTAAAAGGTGCTCACGGTTTAGTGAAAATAAATGGTCCCGTCCACCGCGTTGACGTTTTACGATTGAGAAATTCTCCAAAGAAGTTAATGAGATTAGACACGTCTTTGGGCTGATACCAGTAAGTCGTGCGATCTCTCTCCCGGTTTTGCTGATGGCTGTGTCTTGAAGAACACGCAGAACAGCAATATTAGAGCGGGATGAGAATATTTCGTCAAATGAGTTATGAAATATCATATTATCTATTGTTTACTTAAGGAAACATATGTTTACTTTTGGAAACAAAGTTAAAAAGGAGGGAAATGAAAAGCAAATTGATTACAACTTCATACTACTAAATATATGCCAAATGTCTTAATTAAGATTTACTCATATTAAGATTCTCAAAAACTCATTTTCATAGATTTATATGTTATTGATGGAAACAATCGAGAAAAAGAAATAAATTGGATACAAGTATTAAGGATTTTTCAGTATTGTTTAAGTTATCGGTCATTAGCTCATAAAATGCCACTATTATATTACTGGCACGGTGACAATTATTTAAGAGATTTAGACTTTGGGGCTGGGTACAATCTGAATCAGTCGAATAAATTATTACATGAAATTGATCTTGGTGATGCACTTTGGGATTTTACAAGAACAAGAAGTAATAAATACGTTTTAGCTGCAAAACTTATAATAAATGCCAAAACATTTAATCCTTTGAATTTTAGGTATGGTAGGTATAGGGTGTGGGGTAATTTAAAAAAAATATTTTTATATCAAAGATCAACCTAATCTCGTGAATCTTCTAAGGAATCTTTCGATAAAAATTGGAGCAAAAAATCTTGGTCAATCATTCCAGGGACATTCAGCTGTAAGAAAAATAACAAATGAAGATCATTCAGTATTAAATAGATACTCTGAGAATTTGTCTTTCGAAAATCGTGCAAGATTACTTCCAGAGGAAAAACTGGAGGCACTTATTTATGCAGATGATAAGGAATCTATTAATAAATTGTTTCAAGATGTTCCTCATGGCTTAGCACAAGAGCGATTGAATTATTTATATCAGAAATCACCAGCTAGGAATAAAGAGTTAGTTATAGAACTTCAGCAGATTTACAGGGGTAAATGTCAATTATGTGCATGGGATTCAAAGAGTAAATATAACCACTATATTTGTCAGGCTCACCATATTTAATGGTTGAGCAGAGGTGGAGAGGACACATTAGAAAAGCAGAGGTGGAGAGGACACATTAGAAAATTTGGTCTTATTATGTCCAAATCACCACTTAACTATTCACAGGTTAGATGCGGTTTTTGATTTTCTTTCAAAGAGCTTTAATTTTATTAAAAACAAAAAGCAACTTATCATAAACAATCATTTATAAATATACAAGGTTAAGGATAATTTAGGACCTAATTAGAACGCAATTTATTAGCCCTATCTCCATAAACCAGCAAAGCCAGAACCAAAAAGGAAAAGCCCAAATCACAAGTTCACCCTGTGGAATATTCCGTTTTTTTCGCAGTACTTTTGCACAATTGAA
>JAHJVF010000111.1 GCA_018828505.1 Bacteroidota bacterium
AATAAAAGTTTTAGTCAGAGCGGTTTCGCATTTATCCGTTTTCCAGATGGAACATTCCGATCTATCGGAATAAAATTCTTTAAAGTTATGTAGCTAAAATAATTACAATGAATAAAAAGAAAATTAATTCTCTCGCAAAAATATTTAAATGGATAACGGTATTTCTATTTGTTTGTTTTATAGGAAGCGTTATAATAATTTTTATTGATTTATTTCCAATATATCCACTCATAACAAGACTTGGATTAACAAACTTTTTTAATTACTTCGATCCATCCATCAAAATCGGAGCATTTTTTACTGGTGCATTAGCAATTTTAATAACACTCGAACGTATGTATCAAACTTCCGAGAATTACCAGCTTAATAATTATTTCAAGCATAAAGAAGAATTCATAAAAGAGTTCAAAGACAATAGGTTCTTTCAAGAAATAAGTGCATTGACAGATCGAGATATCGAATTTGAAGTAAGAAATTTATACAATAAATTCTACTACAAATCACCAAACAATTTTACTCCCTATTTAAATAAAGAAACAAAAGACCAGTTTGAAAATTTCATTAAGTCAGTTAAAGAATCTTCATTGGATAAAATAGATTATGATTTGTTTCAATTTCCAAAAGAAGATTTAATCAAGATCTCAGAGATAAATCATTGGGAATTAAAATCATTAGTTAATTCAATGAATTCAAGAGTTATACCATCTATGAGATCAATTGCCAAGAATAACGGGGATAACATTGCAGATAGAATAAATAAATTTGTATATCTCAATGAAATATTTTGGTCTGGTCTTTTTTATGAATTTTTACTTCTATTTAATGGGGCTAATAAACACATTTGGAATAATTTTCCTATAAATTTTATTAATTATCGAGAAATTTGTTTTTATGATGACGCTAAATTAAGAGTTAAAGAGTCGCTACATAACCAGCAACTCAAACCTACTGCTTCAGTCGGTCAGAGTATTTGAAGTATGGCTTTGTTCGATTTGTTAATGGTGAGAAGAAACTAAATAACATAATCAATAAATCGTGGTGTTGGCAGCGTAAACCATGCAGCAGCGGTTTAGTTGCAACTTCGTTAGGTGTATAGTATGATTGTTATATTAATTATTTTATGGATAATTTCTATTCCCATTCAAGCGTTTAATATTTTTATTAAAGAATCAATACGTTACTCAGTAGGCAAAGGATATTCACCAATGGGCGGTGTCCCATTACCATTATGGAAAGGTAAACGTTTATTGATTTTTCAGATTGTTGCTTTTTTATATCTTCTCATACCACTAATAATAACTTATAGAATCTATGGCTTTTGGACAGCCGTAATTGTTGGAGCAATAATTTATATGATTTCGTATGGAAGTGGATATGGTCGTGTTTTATTTCTTGAATATAAATCCAAGGAACAATAAAAATGAAAAATTTATCAAGAGTAAAGGCATATCAACAAAAATTATATTCAGCTCTTGGAATTGAATGGCGTGAAGACCTTTTTAATGATAGGTGGTTAACCTTGTATGGACAAGATTGGGATAAATTAGCAGAACGTGGATTAATTGAAAATGATTTTTGTGCTTTATGCGGTAATGATGAATTGAAAAGCGGTTATTATCGAATACCAGCCTTTTCATATTACAAAGTAAGACTTCCAATTTGTGATAACTGTTGGGAAGAAAAAGGTTATGGAGAAGTAGCACAAGCTCAAGAAAACTTTAATTTTGGAAAGTCAAGATGGTATAAAATATTACCAACATATTTTCAACCAGATGAAAGTGTGATTCAAGAAGTCGAAAACTTTCGTAGTAGATTTTCTTTAGAACACGATTTTTTAGCACAAATGATTTCAATGACGCCTTGGAGTGTAAAAAAGTTACAATGGTTTATGTTAAAAAAAATCAGAACAGAACAACCTACTTGGCCAGAAAAAGAAATCTGGAAGTCAGTAATAATTTCGAGAATGAATGTAAAATTAATGACTGCGGATTTCCCACCCGATATAGATTCTACTCCGCTTTCAAGAGCTGAAATAAATGATATCATAAAACAAGCTACAACAATTGTAAAAGACTTTAAAAGTTTTGTTGAAGTTGTTAATTATCTTCTCGAAATTGATTATAAAGAAAATCGTTTTTATGACCCTGGTCGCTTATTGGATGATTTGAACAATATTTTAGAAAATATTTCTAAAGCCACATAACACGTTCTTCAAGCCGTCCGCTTCTTCGATGCGGTCATATTGAGTCGAATTTGGGTTTAGCTTTTCAGAATTAGTATGTTGTTCAAAGTTGATTGGTAAAACAAAACTGATTTATAAAATAAAGTTACGCTGACAAAAGTTGCATTGTTGTTCTGGGCGGTGTGTTAGGCGCAACGTCGTTATGTAGCAATAGTGGTTATATGAAAATAAAAGAGAATATTGTTGCTGAAATGATTCAATCGACTGTAGTGAATAACTATAGATTCTTTTACTATCTAGCAAATGAGATGTTGAGTAAAGCACAAAATGATGCTCATACCATTAACCAATTCCGTTATTCAATGGGAACAGTTATTTTCTCATACACCACTATTGAAAATTATATACTTCATAGCATATATGAGCCAAGAGGAAAAATTGCTAAGTATTTTGATAAGATGAGTGATAGTCTTAAAGAGAAACTAGATAAATTACCAACAATGGAAAGGCTTGAATTACTTTTTCATTTTGATAAAAAGTCTGAGTTTGTTTTCGATAAAGGCAAAGAACCTTTACAATCATTTGAATTACTAAGACAATTAAGAAATTTTATTATTCATTACAAACCTTTTGAAGAAGTTGTATTTACTACAATTCAAGATTATCAGTCTGAAGAAACTAAATTGGAGAAACGAATTAAAGGTAAGTTCTCTTTCAATGAAAGTGAATCGGCATTTGTTTACAAATGTTTTTCGAAAGATTGTGCTAAATGGTCGTTCACTATAATAGATGCATTTTTAGATTGGTATTGTGCTGAATTGGAATTATCGCGCCCAAAATTGGAGAACCATTGGAGAATAGAATAAATGCTACATAACCCGCCGCTCAACACGGACAGCCCCGACAAGTCGGGGTAAACTATTTATCAGTGCGGCATTTTTGTAATTATAAAGTTGAATTTACAAAACTAAGTTACTCTTTAAGGTAGGTTGTATTAAGAAATATTTTTATCCGCCAAAAAGACGGCGGACAAGTAAATAAAAAGTTGTTGCAACTATTCGGCTTTCTTGTTTTGGCTTCACTACACGAAACGTTTCGTGAAGTGTAGCTGCCGGTTAGCGGTAGAGTCATTATATCATAAGATTATTCCGGGCAACGCTATTGCTATCGACAATGCTTGACATACGATTTGACTATCGATATATTTTGGCGTAAAACATAATCGGAGATTAGAATGACAACCGTAAAAATATCACCAAAGTACCAAGTTGTAATTCCCAAAGAGATCCGTCAAAAATTAAAATTGAAACCCGGGCAGAGACTTCAGATTCTTGAATTGGGAGATAGAATTGAATTTCTTCTTCTAAAAAACATTAAAGAAGCTCGCGGATTCTTGAAAGGAATGGATACCAATTTTGACAGAGAGGAAGATAGGCTATGAATTTGGTCGATTCATCCGGCTGATTAGAATATTTAACTGATGGTAAAAATGCTAAGTTTTTTGCTTCTGTAATTGAAAATACTGATGAATTATTAGTATCTCCCATTAATATCTATGAGATATACAAAAAGGTATTATTAGAGAAGAATGATAATTATGCATTACAAGTTGTTGGTTTAATGCAACAAGCAAAGATAATTGAAATATCTGCTTCAATTGCAATACAAGCTGCCAAATTTAGTTGCGAATATAAAATCCCAATGACAGATAGTATAATTTATAAAACGGCACGAATGAACGAAGCTATAGTTTGGACTCAGGATATTGACTTCAAAGATTTAGAAGGGGTAAAATATTTTAAAAGGAATTAGAGTAACCTATTTCAAAATTATGGTATAAGCTGTGCGTCAAATTGACCGCGTCCGTTAGCTAACGGATCGCTTTTAGCTTTTGTGAAAAAAACATTTTGTTCTACCGTATTGACATTGCTGTTCGGTATAGTTCGTCCCGCAAGCGGGATAAATAAATGAATCCGCCGCGGCGGATTGTTCTAATTGTAAACTCAATATAAGAATAAGGCAATGTTGTGCGAGCTTTGGCTTAGGTACAACACCGCTATACTTTACAGCTTTACGTCATACACATCTTAAAACATCTGAAAAATTATTAATGTGAACTTCTGCCGAAGGCATGCCTGCACATAATAGCAATGAGGCACAAGTGCATTCGCATAAAAACCATTATTCCAGCCTGCCTCCCCGCCTGCCTCCTGTAGCTGAGTATGGCTGGCAGGTCGTAGCTGAACATGGCGGGCAGGTTGCAGCTGAATATGGCTGGCAGGAGAAAAAATAGCACACAGATGACGCTGATTAAACAGATTAACGCTGATCAAAATCTGTGAAAATCTGTCCGTCATCCGTCTCCGTCGGATGACGGAGCGGTGTCCTTCGTGTACTTTCGAGATCGTTACCTTTCTCTACATCTAATTTATCAGAGGTTTCACATTATTAAATTGCTAATCATTGGAAAATTCGGCTTTGGCTAAAAACTTTTTTCTATAATTCAAAAAATCATCTTAACTTTGTTCCGCTAAGTTTTATTTCTAAATTCAATTAAGGAATAATGATGTACAGATTTTTGTTAATATTAAATTTTTTATTACTGACTTTTTCATCTGCAATACCTCAGGGCTTTCAATTCATTGCTATGTCAGACAGCCGCGGAAGCAACAATGGCGTGAACGAACCTGTTCTTTCTGCTATTGCTGAACATATAGTTAAAAATCAGAAAGATGCCAGGTTTGTTGTTTTTGCCGGCGATATGGTTGCGGGAAATCGATTCGATCCAGATTTAACTTATTCACAGCTGCAGCATTGGAAAAAAGTAATGTCCCCTATCTACAATAATCCGAATATGATATGGCCGAAAGTCTGGGTGACTGTCGGAAATCACGAAGTGCAGCACCGGGACGATGAGGACAATTTCAGAAAGCTCTTTCCCGATGTTTTTATGAACGGACCGGAAGATGAAAAAGGATTGACTTATTCATTCGATTATGAAAATTCTCATTTTGTTTTTGTTACAAGCGACCGCTGGCATTATGGTGATGTGAGCGATACAACCGATGATAAACCCGATAGACACTATATCAAACATCTCGATTGGCTCGAGAAGGATTTACAAGAAGCAAGATCAAGAGGTAATAAACATATCTTTGTGATCAGTCACGAACCGGCTTTTCCGATTGGCGGACATCTTCGGGATGGGCTTCCGAATCTTGGGTCCAATATTCAATCAATCACGGATTTATCAAAACATTGGTATTTAAATCAGCGAAATCGTTTTTGGGATATTCTTTCAAAATATAAAGTGACGGCTTACATAAACGGGCACGAACACAGCTACGGCAGGCAATCAGTTAACGGAGTTTATCAAATCAATGCCGGCAGTTGCGGCGCTCCGCTTTATGAACACAATCCAAAATACGGGGACAATCCTGCTCAAAAAAGACCAGGACAGGAATTGATCTACAACGATGCAGTTCCGTATTACAAAGCTCTAAACTACAATTTCGGACCAAATAAAAACTCGCAGGCATCAAAAGACTTCGTGGGATATAAGGCATTCAACTATGTTTTGTTTAATGTATTTGACAATCATATTGATGCAACTACGTATGGCGGCTTCCCCAAAGAAGGTTCGATCACAGAGATGGGAACGGAGATAAAAGTAATCGATCGTTTTAAAATAGAGAATTGATTCGTTAATAAATTTTATAGTTTCGCAAAAAATATTTTAGTAACTAATTTCATCTGTTGAGATATGAAAGATAAAAGATTAAAATTCCTTGACCGTTATTTAACACTCTGGATTTTTCTCGCAATGTTAATTGGAGTTTTTTCCGGTTATCTTTTCCCATCCATCGTAAACTTTTGGAATTCATTTCAGAGCGGAACGACAAATGTACCGATTGCAATAGGATTGATATTAATGATGTACCCGCCGCTCGCCAAAGTAAAGTATGAAGAACTTGGCGATGTTTTTAAGGATGTGAAAATACTTTCGCTTTCACTTGTTCAGAACTGGATTATAGGACCAATACTAATGTTCTTTCTTGCGATAATATTTTTGCAAGACTATCCCGAATACATGGCAGGCTTAATCATGATCGGACTTGCTCGATGTATCGCTATGGTAATTGTTTGGAATGAACTCGCAAAAGGAGATACAGAATATGCGGCGGGATTGGTTGCACTAAATTCAATCTTTCAAGTTCTATTCTTTTCACTATATGCTTACGTTTTTCTAACTGTTATTCCTCAGTGGTTAGGGCTGCAGACTTTCGCTGTCGATATAACTATCGGGCAAATTGCAGAATCTGTTTTTATTTATCTCGGCATCCCATTTCTCGGAGGAATGATCACTCGATTTGTGCTTTTAAAAATCAAAGATAAAAATTGGTATGAACGAAAATTTATTCCAAGGATCAGTCCGATAACGCTCCTTGCCCTTCTATTTACTATTGTAGTAATGTTTTCTCTTAAAGGAGAATATATTGTTAAAATCCCTTTAGATGTAATAAGAATAGCAATTCCCCTAATTTTCTATTTTGTATTAATGTTTTTCATATCGTTTTATATGGGAAGGAAATTCGGAGCCGATTACTCGAAAACGACTACACTCTCCTTCACTGCTGCGAGCAATAATTTCGAGCTGGCGATTGCTGTTTCCATTGCAGTCTTTGGAATAAATTCAGGAGAAGCCTTTGCTGCTGTTATTGGTCCCCTCGTGGAAGTTCCTGTTCTTATTTCATTAGTGAATGTAGCATTGTGGATGCAGAAAAAATATTTCGCAGAGACTGCTTAAGCATAAAGAAAAGTTTTTTCTTAAAGATTCCATCTCTGATAATGCTATTTCAACTACTTAAGTGATGGAATCTTTATCCCTTAAAATGTCGTTTATCAGTTTCTCTTTTCTGAAAGTAAATAGATGAGCCTGCTCAAATCTCATGAGGGATGCCTATTGCAAAAAATTATAAATGAATAAAAATGTTTTGATCCGTCTCCGTCATCCGTCAACTGACGGAGACGGATGACTGATTGCTTATTCATGCATTTTATGTTTTTCCAATTTACCTTTTTTGATTCGGCTCATTTATAATTTCGAAAAAATAAATCATCCATTTCAAGCAATCTAAAATTTACTTATAACTCACCTTACGCACAGTGTGATACTCAATTGCCCCGACCTTTAGGTCGGGGACCAGATTAACACCTCCAAAGGATCCTTCGGAAAATGCTTTGGCTTTAGCCATTAAACAAGGCTATTTTGTGGCTAAAGCCCAGAGTTTGGTGTTAGTTTTATCCCCGCCATAAATGGCGGGGTTATGCATAACTTAATTTTGCGTAAGGTGACTTATAACTAATATTCTTAAATAAATGCAGCCCCCCTTTACTGAATTAATTTCAATTCGTAATTTGTAAGAGAAAATGAAATTTTCATTCACATCAATTAATTAGTTGAAAGGAATCGCAAGTGCGGAAATATTTATTAGCATCCTCTCTTTTATTCATTTTAATTTTCGGAAATGGTTTTGGTCAAACCCGCTTGCCGAATGAACGTAGAGACAATATATCCTTCAGCCCGCCTGCCAAAGAACTTGTTCGGCGGGCAGGCAGGCAAGTCGTAGTCACAAATATCGAAAAACTTCCAGTTGGCAATTCAGAAGAATGGAACGCCCCAATATTCTCTCCTGATGGTAAGAAAATTTATTTCACAAATACTTCATACAACGGTATTTGGGAATACTCTTTTGAATCTAAACAAACCAGATTAATTACTTCCGATCAAGGTTCAGGATATGGATTTGCTGTCTCCCAAGACGGGAATCAAATTGCATATCGCAGAACTTCTTATCCTAAAGGAAATTTTGAACGGATTCAAGAGATCCTTTCTCTCAATCTGAAAACCAACAAAGTAACATCGTTTGCTAAGGGGGATAATCTTTCCACTCCGACATTCACAAAATCCGGAGTAACGTTTTCAGACTGCGATCAAACAAAAAACTTATCACCAAAAATTTCATCCAAAGAAATTTCAATTTTGGGAATTGAGAATACAAAGATTGCTCTGAACAAAAACGGAACGAAATTTTTACTTGACCCTTTCTCAGGTGGAAGTTACATCTGGCCAAATCTTTCGCCCGATAAAACAAAGATCGTTGCGTATGAAGCAGACCGCGGAACATTCATTTGTGATTTAAATGGAAACATTCTTTCAAAACTTGGGAAACGAAATGCCGCAGTCTGGTCACGAGACGGAAATTGGTTGATCTACATGGACGACAAAGATGATGGGCATAATATTCTTTCATCGGAAATTATGGCCGTTTCTTCTGATGGTAAGCATACTGTATCTTTAACTAATACATCTAACATTGCAGAAATGAATCCAAGTGTTTCACCTATAGAGAATAAAATCGTTTGCAATTCTCTTAACGGAGAAATTTTTGTGATCTACTATGAGGACCGTTCCGCTACTAATAAGAAGGAAGTAAAATGAAGAGATTAATAAATTCTGTTTTACTGATTCTTATTATGTTTTCAATTTCTTCCGCGCAAAAAACCGACCTGAGTGGATTGAAATTCTGTATTGATCCAGGCCACGGAGGAAATAACGCTGCAAATGACCGTCATGTTGTACCTGATCCGGGAATTGATTTCTGGGAATCGGAGAGCAACTTTCAAAAAGCTCTTTTGTTAAAACAAATGATTGAAGAAAAAGGAGGATGGGTAGTTTTAACTCGAAACACGAACTACTATCCAGATGATAATGAACCAAGTCTTTCAACCCGCGCCGCAATTGCAAACGCAAATACTGTACATTGGTTTAATTCAATTCACAGCAATGCAACCGGTGGAACTAATTCCGGGACGAATTACACTTTGATGCTGATCAAGGAAGATATCCCAACACGTCAACCTGCTTTTCCTGAAGCTCTTACTATGGCAGATAAACTAGGAAAGCACATAAAAGCGAACAATCGAACTTCAACTTATTATGTAAGACTTGATTATACTTTTTACGGTGGACCGGGCGTTGGCTTCAATCTCGGTGTTTTAAGACCACTTTTAATGCCCGGCACTCTTTCCGAAGGTTCCTTTCATGATTTTTATCCTGAAACACGACGGCTCATGAACAATCAGTATAGAAAAATGGAAGCGTATGGATTATTGAGAGGATATCTTGAATATTTCGGTGTGCCGTTTGATTCAATGGGATTCATCGCCGGAGTACAAACCGATTCTGAAACAGGCAAACCGAAAAATTTATCAAAAGTCAGACTACTTCCGGCAAACACTCTTTACAGCGGAGATTCTTTCAACAACGGTTATTATTTGTTTGATAGATTATCTCCGGGGCTTCATAAAGTTGTCTTTGAAACTCCGGATTATGGTAAGGATACAGTCAACCAAACTGTTGCAGTGAGCGGGTTACATTTTCTTGACAGAACTCTCTATATTGCAATCCCGCCAACAATTACTTCTTCCCAACCTTTACCGGGTGATACCGCGTTTAAAGTGAACAATTTAATCGGGGTCAGATTTTCGAGACCGATGGATACAGTTTCCGTGCGTTTGGCATTTTCAATGTCTCCATTTACTTCAGGAAATTTTACGTGGACTGCAGGAAGTACGATGTTATTGTTCACTCCTAATCCGGTTCTGCTCTATAATACAAATTACACATTGACAATTGCAGCAACAGCTAAATCGCTTGGCGGCGTTCCAATTGACGGAAACAATGATGGAATTCCCGGCGATCCATTTATCCTGAACTTTAAGACTGAGAGCCATACAACGAATATCTCGGAGACTGGAAATGTTCCACACAAGTTTGAATTGAAACAGAATTTTCCCAATCCTTTCAATCCAAGTACAACTATCAAATTCCAAATACCAAAAACCAGTTACGTAACGCTAAAAGTATACGACATTTTAGGAAGAGAAGTCGCAACCTTAGTAAATGAGGTAAAAGAGGCCTGTAATTATTTAGTAACATTTGATGTGTCTGCCTTAGCTAAATTAACAAGCGGAGTATATTATTATCGTTTAACTTTGGGGATTTTTTCTGAAATGAAGAAAATGAGTTTGTTGAAATAAACCTGCGGGGAAAAATCTGAAAATTCACTCCACTTAGTAGTTAACAATAGTAGCACTCTTATTTCAGTACTCTTTCGGACACCGTTTTTGTAAAAAGATTGCTTATAATGTATATTATGAGGAAGTAAAATTTTGAAAGGACGTTTTATGAAAGGGATACAATATTTAGTTGATGAAGAGGGTAAAAAAAATGCCGTTCTCATCGATTTAAATAAATGGAAAAATGAATGGGTCGATTTTTATGATATTTTAGTTTCTAAACATAGACGAAAAGAAAAAAGAGTCTCATGGAAAGAGCTGAAAAAAGAATTGCAAAACCCAAGTGATGAAAATTAAGTACAATGTTGATTTTGTAAAATCTGCAGTTAAGGAACTGAATAAATTATCTCGCGAGGTCCAACAACGTATCACAAAGGAAATAGATGGCTTAGAAACTGAACCAAGACCATTTAGAGTTAAGAAATTATCTGCAACCGAAAATATTTATCGCATTAGAAGTGGCAATTATAGAATTGTGTATGAGATATATGATAAAGACAAGTTAGTATTAATTACTCGAATTAGACATCGAAGTGAAGTTTACGAATAGCAATATTGAGCGAGATAAAGGAAGCCACGTTAAATCCAGGGCAGAGACTTCAATTTACCTCGCTTCGCCAGAATCGTACGATAAATCAAAATATGTCTTGGGATTTTTCGGAGAGATTGCGCGACCAGTTTTTATATTAGACTTTAACCCGGGTACTTACGATGGTTCTTTTAACTAAGATCTATCGTAGTTTTTTCAAGTTCAAGAATATTTTTCCCGTGTTCTCTAATTTCAACAGCAAAAATATTCCTATCATCATAAAAGTCACCGGTATTAAATGGATGAAGGTCGAAATTTGACGAATAATTCTTCAACGAGTCAATGATAAGCTTCATATCAATGAATCGTATTCCTGAAAATTCATCGGAAATTAGGGCGACGTCTATATCTTGATAATCTTCATCATTTAAAAATGAACCAAAGATATATACCTCTTTAATTTTTATCTTGTGTTGAAGATTATCTACTAAATTTTTTATTTTTTCTATTATTTTATCTTTTCTAATATCCATTTTCGTAGATTTTTTATAATGGCTATATGTTCTTCGGCAAATTCTTTTGTACAAATTGATTTAAACTTCTTTTTTTGATCTGGATATCGAGTTTGAATATTAAATTCATTTATCAGTTTTAGCTGTTTAATTTGATTTTCATCGAACTCCAAACTAGCCAACTCTGCAATTTTTTCCAGCTTATACACCTTCGGTGGAATTTCTTTCTTGGAGTAAGTGAAATAAGCTTTGAGCAATTTCTCAAGAGACAAATGGGCAATGAATAATGCCCAATCATAACTGCCTGAATTGAAAATATTTTCCGCTAAGATTAAATCATCTTCTGATGCTTCAATCCAATAATCTTTTTGTTTCAAGTAATCCAAAATGAATTCACTTTATATTTAGCAGCATTCCAACCTGAAAATATACAATTGACTATTGATATTCAATTTTGTGATGAACCTAGTTGAATATTTACGTTACATGCTGTTCATTTCTGATTGAGATTAGACTGAAGATGCCCGTGCGGTAAATTTTAAATTCATTCTTTTCACCACTTCCTCATAATCTTCTTTTCTATTCATATTGAGAAACATTCCTTCCTCGTAATACGGAATTGAATTCGCATCAATAATTTCCGCCCCTACATGATCAATAAGCTGTAAAACTTGACATTTAGATTTATGATTATGATGATTGCCTGAGATTGTGACCTCCGATGCCAACAACTTTTCTGCGGCTGAAACACATTCCTTAGAATAAATACCGCACAATTGTTGTATGAACCCATCAGCTCGAGTTACAGTGATTAATTTATCGGTTGCATAAGCCACAATAAACTCGATCATTTCTTTCGTCATCAAAGGCAGATCGCAAGAAATAATAAAATTCTTTTCGGTTGTTGTGTGATAAAGTCCCGAATGTATTCCTGCCAAAGGTCCTTGATATTTGAAAACATCTTCGAACATTTCAATTCCAAGGAATCTGTATTCTTCACGCTGATTCGTGATTAAAATTACGTTGGAAAATATACTCTGCATATTATGAAAGACGTGTTCAATTAATTTTTTTCCATCGAGCAGCAAGAGAGATTTATTTTCCCCCATACGCGTACTTTTTCCACCCGAAAGTATTATGGCAGTCACATCATTATACATTCAACCAACTCACCCTTTTTTGGATCACGTCTTTCTTCTTCTATCACCATCAGACAATTTGCCCGACTTGTCTCAGCAAGGTTGCCAGATGATTGAGTGAAGTTCGATGTTACGATTCTTTTGCCATCGACATTTTCTGATAATATTCCCCGCATAAAATGCCGCTTGTTATCTTTTTTCTTTAAATCGTTCTGAAGCTCTGCATTAATTACATGCTTCGATTCTACGCCATAGAGCTTTTCAATATTATTCCTAATGAATATTAAGAAATTAACAAAACAAGAAACCGGATTTCCTGGAAGTCCGAAGATGAGTGCTCTCTTATTCGATTTTGTAAGCACACCAAAGAAAACCGGCTTACCCGGTTTAATGTTCGCCCTCCAAAATTTTTTTTCAACACCAATGTCCGAAAATATTTCATGCATTAAATCATATTTACCAACTGAGATTCCGCCAGTTGTGATTAGAATATCTATATTTTGTTTCAGTCCATTTGTTATTTTTTCTTTTATCTCGGTTTGATTGTCTTTAGCTAAGCCGAGATCTATTGCTGTCATGCTCATTTGATCAATAAGCGAAATCAATGTGAATACATTTGATGATCGAATTTTGTCGTCTCTTGGAGTTTCTGTAATTGGAATTAGTTCATCACCGGTTGCCAACACACCTATTTTTAATTTTCTAAAAACATTTATTTTTGATTTGCCGCATGTTGCTCCGATAGCAATATGTTGAGGTTTGATAAACGTATTTTTTTTTAATGCTCTTTCTCCTTCTTTTAGATCTTCCCCCATTTTTCTGATGTGGTTTCTTTTTTTTAGAGTTACTCCAGTTTTGAGAAAAATTGATCCTTCATTTTCATTTACATCTTCAATTGGAATTACAGCGTCGCAATTATTGGGAATTTTTCCACCCGTCATTATTCCTACCGCACTAATTGCATCGATATCAAAATGACTAAAATTTCCCGCAGAAATTTCACCAACAACTTTCCACCTGCTGATGTTTTCGCTGTATCGAATAGCAAATCCATCCATTGCAGAATTGTTGAACGGAGGTAAATTCACATCCGCAAAAACATCTTCTGCAAGGATACGATTAAGTGATTCAAGCAGCGGGACTTCTTCTGCTTCGAGTTTTAGTCTCGAAAATTCCTCGAATACGATTTTGTTTGCTTCAGCGTAACTGATCATTTAATTCTTAATTGAATTACTAATAACTGTTATCGAATCATTTACAAATATTTCTCCGCCGCGAATCACTCTTGCAAAAATTCCTTCACGCGGCATAACACAGTCACCTACTTTGTAATAAATCTCGCATCTTGTGTGACATTCTTTCCCAATCTGAGTTATCTCAAGTTCCGCAGAATCCCCAATTTTGACTAAATCCCCAACTTTCAAATTTGGAATTGAGATAAACTGTGTCGTTAAATTTTCTGCGAATGCACCGGGTCGAAGCTGAGGCAATCCTGCTTGACGCATTTTTTCAATACTCTCAACAGCAAGGAAGCTAATTTGCCGATGCCAATCTCCGCCGTGAATATCTCCTGCAATACCAAAGTTTTCAATAAGTGTAGTTGATTCGACATTTGTTTTTGGTATTCCTTTTTTTTTGCTGATGGATATTGCAACAAGGTTACCAATTTTATTTTCATTGGGATTTATAGTCATTTTTAGGAATCAATTTATTCACAGTTAATGTTGAATTATTTATAATCTTTTTATTGTCATTCCCGTGAAAACCTGCCGCAGCAGGCAGGCGGGAATCTCTTTTTTTTAATTGAATAGGATAACCTGTCCAACATATATTAATACATTCACTTTGGAGATGATTTTTTTCGATAAGAGACCTTTGCAAATAATTACTTAACTCACCAAAATCGGATATAGATTTTTCCATTCAGGATTTTCCTTTTCAATTAATTCGATTTTCCATTTTCTGTACCACTTCTTCATCTGTTTCTCTCTCTGAATGGCACTGATGATGTCGAGATGAAGCTCATAATACACTAACATTTTAACATTATATTTCTTAGTAAATCCCTCAATTATTCCTTCTCTATGTTCAAACGTTCGACGAACTAGATCATTAGTTACTCCGATGTAAAGAGTGCCGTTCTTTTTGCTTGCTAATATATAAACAAAATAATTTTTCATCTAAGACTATGGAATAGATTCCCGCGTACGCGGGAATGACAGTGAAACACTTTCTCACTATTTACTTCTAAAATATTCTCCGCTCTTTCCTCCGGTTTTACTGAGCAGTTTTATTTCTTTAATTATGATAGACTTGTCCAACGCTTTACACATATCATAAATCGTTAATGCGGCCACACTCGCTGCCGTTAATGCTTCCATTTCAATTCCAGTAGCGGAATTTGTTTTTGCATATGATTTTATTTCAATCGTCTTGTTTTTTGCATTTAATTTTAGTTCAATGTCAATCTTTGAAATGAAAATATTGTGACACAGCGGAATCAGTTCGGATGTTTTTTTTGCAGCTTGAATGCCGGCAAGTTTTGCAACTGTAAGGACATCTCCCTTTGCAATTTTATTTTCTTTCACCGCCTTAAAAACTTTTCCAGAAAGTTTTACTTCTGCAAAAGCTTCAGCAGTACGAATCGTATCTTGCTTTGAAGACACGTCAACCATGACTGCTTTTCCCCTTGAATCGATGTGGGTTAATCTGCTCATCTTTAACCTCCTATACCGATCATTTCGTTTTGATCCATTTGAACAATTGACTCAATTTCAGGATGTTTTTCGTTTTTCAATTCCATGGCTCTTACAATTTTCTCTTCAATTTCGCTTCGCTTAAGTTTTTCATCTCGTCCGAAGGATCCTTCGGAAAAGATTTTTCGAAAATCAAGTTCACTCTCACTTGTTGAAAAAAGGCAGAGCTTCATTTTTCCTTTTGCGGTTATTCTTAAACGATTGCAACTGTCGCAGAAATGATCGGAAATTGAACTTATGAAACTGACCTTGCCTTTATACCCGACCAATTCATAATCCTTCGAAACCAAACTTAGTTTTATTTCAAGCTTTCTCAGTAGATATTTTTGCTCAATTACGTTTCGAATTTCAGAAGATGAGATAAACCCATCTTTGCTCCACGCATTATTCGTAAATGGCATGAATTCAATGAAACGGATATTGATATCTTTATCCTTAACAAAATCAACAAAATCGAGTATTTCACTATCATTGATATTTTTGATGATCACTGCATTTAATTTTAAAGAAGAAAAACCAAGATGAAGTGCCTTCTCAATCGAACGTAATACAGAATGGAGAGAATCGCTTCCGGTAATTGCAGCGAACTTCTCTCGATTTAATGAATCAAGACTTATATTCAGTTTGTCGAATCTGAACTGTTTAAGAATTTCAAGATTTTCTTCGAGCAAAGTCCCATTCGTGGTTAATCCAATTTCGAAGTTATTATCATTTTTCAAACGGCTGACTTTTTCAAAAAACTGAAGCACGTCTTTCCTCGCGAGAGGTTCACCACCGGTAAATCTAATTTTCTTTACACCAAAGCTCTGTAGAAAAATAATTATTAGTTCGATTAGCTCTTCAAAGCTCAGAAGTTCATTTTGATGAAGCGATGAACGCTGCAGGGTTTTCGGATTACAATAAATGCAATTAAGATTGCACTTATCGGTCAGCGATATTCTCAAGTAATCGTGGATTCGATTAAATCGGTCAACTAAGTTTTTCATTCTAACTTACAATAATATTACTGCTAATATTCCTGCAACTATTACAACATAAGCCGGATGCAGATTGAATACTAAAATCAATAAAGCACCTAGAATTAGAAACGATAGAGTCTTAACATCAACAAAATTCTTCACGGCGTATTGATACATAATTGCTGCGATCATTCCTACAATGGCAAACTTTATACCGTTGAAAGCTTTGATCACATATTCATTTTTTTCATAGTGAGAATGAAAATATGCTGCAACAATGATAATTGTTGCAGGCATTATCATGTTTCCGAGATTTGCAGCAATAGCACCAAGAATGCCAGCAACTTTATAACCGGTGTAAGTAGCAAACTTAATTGAAACAGCTCCCGGAAAAACTACAACCATCCCTAATACTTTTAAGAACTCTTCGTTTGTTAACCATTGATGATTTTTTACGACTTCTCTTTCAATCAAAGGAATTAAGGAATAAGCTCCACCAAACGAGAATGAACCGACTTTGATGAATGAGATTAACAGATCAAAAAGATTGCTAAGCATTATTCTTCTCCGACAATATCATCTATCCAACTCAAAGCGGCCATCATCGAAGGTAAACCAATCGTTGGAAGTGCAAGCAGAGCAACGTGACGCATCTCTTCTTTTGTGGCTCCAACCTTCAAAGCTTTTCTTGCATGTGAATGAACTGCACCTTCTAACCTCGCTCCAGTTGAAATTGCAAGTTTGATCAATGACCGGGTTTTATCATCAAGCGGACCTGCCTTGTGAACAGCATCTCCCATACTTTCGTATGATTCAGCAACTGCTGAATATTTTTGAGTGAAATCTCTATATTTTTTTGGAATCTGTGACATCACTTATCCTCCTCAATTTTATTAAACAAAAAACCCTGTCCTTTTTGTGGAACAGGGTTCATAGCATTTAGAATACATTTGTGATTCTCCTTTCCACGTCCGGTTCGGACAAGCCGGGAGATAAAACTGTTTCCAATTTTACCCTTTCCCGATTTTCATCGGGAGAGTCCTTAGACTCATCGGTCAATTAACCATAACCTTACGGCTTTAGGTCGATTAACTCGGAGATATTTTCAAAGATCGTTTTTCAATGATGATCCAGACTTTCGACAAGATATGGATCATTTATAGGAACAATATTTCCTTTTGCAAATGTACGAAAAGTTAAATAAAAGAATGCTGAAATAGAAGCAGCCATTGGACCGATTTCCCATATATTAAACGATGGATAACTTTTCATGAATGGAGGCATTATCATCCAGTAAAGATCAATCCAATGACCTGCCATAATGATTATACAAATCTTAAATAAAAGTCCTTCGTTGATCTTTGTACGCTTTGGAAGAAGTAAAACAAACGGTATTACCCAATTGAATAATACATTTACGACAGTAAAGATTGCCCAGCTTCCTTCTTCACGGCGGATGAAATAAGTTACTTCTTCCGGAATGTTTGCGTACCAGATCAATAAGTACTGACTGAACCAAATGTACATCCAAAATGTACTGAATGCGAAGAGCAACTTGCCGAGATTATGCAAATGTTTTTGTGTTAAAACATTCTGGAAAGGACCCATGCGGCGCAATAAAATTGTTACAATTGTAATTGCTGCAAGCCCATTTAAGAATAATCCCGAAAAATTATAAACGGCAAAAATAGTGCTGAACCAATGCGGTTCCAGCGACATGATCCAGTCCATGCTGAAAAAAGAAAAACTCAATGCGAACACAACGATGAATCCTGCAGACAATCTTTTGCTTTTCTTAGTAAGTGATACATCTCCACTCTCATCTTGTTTTCTCGAAAATTTGATAAGAAAACTTGCCATCAAAATCCAAAGACCAAGAAACAATATAGTCCGAACTATAAAAAACGGTTCGTTCAACCAAAAAGTTTTAGATTGTAAAATAGAATCTGCAGCAACGACTTCCTTATGTGTCCATTCAAAAAGAGAGTGAAGACCTAATAACATAATCAACATGATTCCGGTAGAGTAGATCAACACGCCCGACATTGCCTCAGGCACACGCCTTATTGCAGTGCCCCATCCGGCATTTGATACAAATTGAAATGCAATGAAAAGTACTCCTGCAAGTCCGAGACTAATCAAGTAATAATTTGCAAGAAGAAGATTTGCCCAGCTCCGTTGAGGTGCAAAAAACAATCCAATCAAAAAAATTGAAATTCCAATCACAATTACTAATTTAAGATTTCGCATTAATTTCGAGGAAGGCACAAATTTTAAAGAATCGAAATGGGGCATCACTTACTCCCTCCTTCATTCATTTGCTTTTCCTGTAAAGATCTGATATGAAGAATTATTTTCCATCTGTCATTAGTAGAGACTTGAGATGCAAGTGACGGCATATTTCCCTGCCCGTAAGTCATTATATGAAACATCTGCCCGTCTTTCATCGATAATGCTTTTTCGACAAAGAGGGAGGGAGGCGGCGGGGATCCTTTTTGAACAATGTTTCCATCACCCATGCCCGATACTCCATGACACGGGCCGCAATATGTTGAAAAAAGTTTTGAACCTTCTTCAACTAGTTCAATGCTCTCTTTTGAAAAAGGATTTATCAACTCTTTCCCCGCGAGAATTGCGTCCTCGCCTGACGAAGTGTATTTAAGTTTTACAAATCCTTTTACTGAAGTCTCTTCCACAGGTGCTTGCAGAGTTTTTCCGTCTGAGAAATTTTTATTTGGTGAAAACGTGTTATAAGGGACTGAGTTGACCATACCAGGCAGCATTTCTGTATTTCTTTGGGTGAAATTTCTTTTCACTAAAATTGTTCCCGCAATGAATAAGATGAGAATCAGAATTAAAAAAATATTCAACGATAATCTTGACATTTCAATTCTCCTCTTTCTCTAACTTTTCTTCATATTCGACAGCATTAAATGAAGAAAAAATCTTTTTAGCTTCATCGATATCAAATCGGGCATCTGATTGAACAAGAACTAACGCAAATCGGTTGTCAGTAACTTTTGGATACAAAGCTTTTGGCTTTTTCCCCGGACGGAGTTTGCTAATAATAAAAAATGTCAGTACAGTACCAACTCCAGCAAATAAAACCATGACCTCAAATGTTACTGGTACGAAAGCAGGAATAGAACTTAGAGGTTTGCCGCCGACATTCACGGGCCAGCTTGTTGCAGACGTCCATACTTGATACCATAACTTTGCGATAGCACCGAATAACCCAAGAGCTAAACAGATCCAGGGGAGCTTTGAAGGTTTCAACCCCATTGCTTCATCCATTCCGTGAACAGCATAAGGCGTATATACATCAAGAATTTTATAATTGTTTTCACGAGCAGCGTTTGTTGCATTCAAAATATCTTTTTCATTTTCAAAGTAGCTTATGAAAAGTCTTCTGGTCACTTACTACCTCCGCGAGAATTTTTTCCATAGCTTAATACACCTTTGATTTCCCCAATTGAGATCATAGGGAGAAATCTTGCGAACAAAAGAAATAGAGTGAAGAATAATCCAAAACTCCCTATTAATGTTGCAATCTCGATTGAAGTTGGAATATAATTTGCCCAGCTAGCAGGAAGAAAATCACGTGTGAGCGAAATCGTAATAATAACAAATCGTTCGAACCACATTCCGATATTAATAAAAATAGAGAGTATAAAAACCAACGCAACATTCGTTCTAATTTTCTTCCACCAGAAAAATTGCGGGATAAAAATATTACAGAAAACCATTATCCAATATGCCCAGGAGTAGGGACCTAAAGCACGGTTAATGAAAGCAAATTTTTCGTATGGATTACCGCTGTAAAGTGCAATAAAAAATTCTGTCGCATACGCTAACCCAACCATCCCGCCAGTTGCAATAATAATTTTACACATTGATTCAATGTGCTTTGTAGTTATGTATTCTTCAAAGTGGAACACTTTTCGAACAATGATCATCAACGTAAGCACCATTGCAAATCCGGAAAAAACCGCACCTGCCACAAAGTATGGGGGAAAAATTGTTGTATGCCAACCGGGAATTACTGAAGTAGCAAAATCCCAGCTTACGATAGTGTGAACTGAAACAACTAACGGAGTAGCCAATCCGGCAAGGAGCAAATAAACAGTTTCGTATCTTGACCAAGTTTTATTCGAGCCGTTCCAACCGAGACTGAAAAATCCGAAGAGGAGTTTTTTGAGTTTTGATTTTGTTCGATCACGAATTGTTGCGAGGTCAGGAATTAAACCAACATACCAGAACACCAGAGAAATGATAAAGTAAGTACTTATTGCGAACATATCCCAAACTAATGGCGAACGGAAATTAACCCAAAGCGGACCTCTAAAATTTGGATAGGGAAAAACCCAAAATGCAAGCCATGGTCTCCCCATATGAATGATTGGAAATATTCCTGCACAAATAACTGCAAAAATTGTCATCGCTTCGGCTGAACGATTAACTGAAGTTCTCCATTTTTGATTGAATAGAAAGAGGATTGCCGAAATCAATGTTCCGGCATGACCGATACCAATCCAGAAAACAAAATTAGTAATATCAAATGCCCAACCGACAGTATTGTTCAAACCCCAAGTACCAATTCCGGTTTGGATCTGGTAAACAGTAGCAACAACACCAACTATAAGCATTGATACCGCAGCAAAAAAAGTTATCCACCACAATGTTGATGATTTTTTTTCAAACGGAGCACAAACATCATGCGTTACATCAGAATACGATTTATTTCCGAGTATCAGCGGTTTCCTAAGAATCGAATAATGTTCAGCCATTTACTTTCTCCTCTTCGTTTCGATCCTTAACATATTTTAAGTAACCTACAGATGGTCGAACACCAAGCTCATCCAACACACGATAATATCGCGAGTCTTTCATTTGTTTTGAGATTAGGCTCTCGCTCTCGTTCATATCACCAAAAGTAATCGCTTGAGCAGGACAAGACTGCTGACAGGCTGGTTGGATATCACCATCTTTCAAATCAATTCCCTTGCTCTTTGCATCTATTTTTGCTTCCTGAATTCTTTGAATACAAAAGCTGCATTTTTCCATTATTCCTCTTTCGCGAACAGTAACATCAGGATTTAAAACCAATCGATGCATATCATCCCCCTGATCATAATCAAACCAATTGAACCGCCTAACTTTATAAGGACAATTATTGGAACAATAACGGGTACCGACACAACGATTATAAACCTGCTGATTTAATCCTTCTTCGCTGTGTATAGTTGCAAGTACTGGGCATACAGTCTCACATGGAGCATTATCGCAGTGATGACACAACATCGGTTGATGCGAAATGCTTAAATCTTCATTCTCTTCGTCATAATATCTATCGATTCGGATCCAGGTCAGCTCACGATTTCTATGAACTTCATCTTTTCCAACTACAGGAATATTATTTTCTGCGATGCACCCGACAACACAAGCAGAACATCCGGTGCAGGCAGAAAGATCAATCGACATTCCCCAGTGGTGACCTTCGTATTTATGCTCTTCCGGCCATAAGCTTGGATGTTCTGCTTTGCGGAGGTTTTGAGAGGATGGGACATTTAAATACTCTTCAAATGAAAGTTTCTGAACTATCGGACGAGCTTTTCCTTTGTTGACATCAACGTTTTCAGGTTCTTGCAACGAGTGATGTTCCTGCGTTGAAGCAAGTAAGTACTTCTTGCCGGTTTTTGAAATTTTTACGGTTGAACCGGAATACTTCACATTGCCATCTACATGTTTCAGAAAAACAAATGCATTCTTTCCAACTAAATTCCCTTTTTCAACTGTGGGTTTTGCTTCAAGCCAATTTGGACCAATATCAGTGAACCTATCAGTTCCCTTTCTCCCGTAGCCCAGAGCAACTGCAACTATTTTATCGTGTTGTCCCGGTTGAATATGAACAGGCAGTTCAAGTGAACCTTTGCTGGTTTGAATGTAAACTACATCTCCTTCTAGAAGGTTGAACTCGCTTGCAGTTTTTTGGGAAACAGATGCATAATTATCCCAAACAATTTTTGTAACGGGATCCGGAAGTTCTTGAAGCCACGGATTGTGTGCATGCCTTCCATCAAGTATGGCAAGTTTAGGATAGAGGACTAATCTAAAATCACTATCATTTGTGTTTGAATCATTCTTAACGAAACTAAGAGATGAAATAGAAAATGGTGGTGTATTCTTTTTCTGACTGGAATATTCAGCATATCCATTCTGCAAAGCTTCGTTCCAGAATTTTTGAAAATCTTTTTCCTTAGTTTGGAATTTGAAATAGTTTTTCTTCCAAACTTCTTTTATAATTTCGATTGAGCTTTGTGATTGCCCGCTCCATGAGCTTAAACATTCAGTCAGCGATTTTACTTTTCCGAAGGGTTGAATAGCCGGCTGCTGAATAGAAATAATTCCACCAATCTGCTCTGAATCATTCCATGATTCGAGCATGTGTGGTTCAGGGCAGATAAAATTCGAGACTTCGGCTGTTTCATTTAGTCTGTCGGCAAAAGTAACAACGACGGGGATTTCATTTAATTTACTTGAAAAAGTTTTCGCGTCTGGCAGATCATAAGCAGGATTAAGTCCATAAATAAAAAGTGCACTAACTTTACCGGACTCAACTTCATTTTGAAGTTCAGCTAAATCTTTGTCGTTTCCATTTAATTGATTTGATTGAAAGCTGATATTTAAAGTTGTTCCGTAATTTTCGAGTAAAGAATTTAAATAATTAGTAAGAATCTGGAGTTGAATATCATTTAAACCACAGATGATTAAACTTTTCCCTTTGGATTTCCATAATCTATCAATAAGATCAGTCTTAAAGTTTGTTTTGAGAACTGAACGAATCGGGATATTTATTTTTTTAACTCCGGCTTTTTTCTCAACTTCATTTATTAATTCGAGAAGTATATCTTTATAATCATTTGGCGAAACTGAAATTCTTTTATCTGCGTTACTTCCCGTTAGCGAAACTCGTGATTCAACTTGGACATGATAAGAGAACTTCGAATTTTTTCCGTCAAGTTTCCTTCCGGAGCGATAAGCATTTGTAAACTCAACAGGAGAAATCCACGTTGCTAAAAAATCTGCATCAATACTTACAATAACTTCAGCTTTTTCAAAATTAAATTTCGGAAGTACTCGTGTTCCGAAACATACTTTATGTGAATCAAGAATTGCCGAATTAGAAAGCGGATCATAAACAACATGTTTTGAATTTTTGAATTGAGATAAGAATTTGGTGATCGCTGCATTAGTTGTTGGACTTATGATAGTATTCGATAAAAATCTTACGGAGCCATCGCTTTTCTTTATCTCTTCAAGCTTACTTTTAAGATTTGCATCGAATGTCTCCCAATCAGTTTCTTTACCTTGCAGCAATGGATTAAGTAATCTTTTCGAATCGTAAAGCGAAAGAACCATTGCCTGACCGACCGCGCAAAGCCCTCCTTTTGAAATCGGATGATCGGGATTCCCCTCAAGCTTTATCGGTCGTCCATCTCGGTTTTTTACGAGCACCCCGCAGTTTGCCGTACATCCACTACAAATAGTAGTATACCAATATGATAAACCAGGAGTGATTTCTTCGGGCTTAATTAAATATGGAATTGCCTTTTCTACATTTCCTTGCTGACAGCCGGCAACCATCGCACCCGCAAAGGTAAAACCAGCAAGTTTAAGAAATGTTCTTCTATCGTAAAGATGAACAATCTCTTCCTGCGATTTAACTTCATCAAACAATTCAGAATTATTTTTCAATTTTAAATTTTTCGACATAACTTTAATAGTCATTAGTTAAACTTTAATAACTGAAGTTACGCAGTCAACGCTATTTTCATTCCAAATAGGTTCTCTCGATACTTCCGACCCCATCTTCTGAACTGCATAGGCGGTAAAGCGGGTCGGAAACTCGAGAACCTGCAAATATAGGTTAGTTTTCGAGTATCCCGACCGAGACCAATTCGAGATGTGGGTCGGGATGTA
>JAHJVF010000112.1 GCA_018828505.1 Bacteroidota bacterium
GATATATTTGTAGAAAAAACGAACAAAAAACAAATAAAATCCCTTTAGGGATGACATATAAAACCCTTATTTTGTTCTATAAACAATACAATTATTCTAATTTCTAATGAAAAATTTATTTGTTAAGTTGACGCCTATGCGTTTACACGGGAATGACCCTTTTAACTAAGCCTCTTAACTAGGAGATATAAAAAATGTCAGCACCAACAAAAATTAAAGCCCGACGAATTCCTCTAAAAAAGGCAATAGCAGATCTACAAAAAAATTGTAAAGCCATAATCGAGAGTGGACCCGATGCATTTTTGTCAGTTGATGAAGATGGGATAATTTTGATGTTAAACCGGAAAGCTGAAGAATTATTTCAATACGACACAAATGAAATAGTTGGCAAAAAAATTGAGACCCTAATTCCTGAAAGATTACATGACAGGCACATTTCACACATAAAAAAATATCAAATCAATCCAATAGCTCGACCAATGGGTGCCGGCTTGACTCTTTTTGCAAGAAAGAAAGACAATTCTGAATTCCCTGTGGATGTTAGTTTAAATTATATTCAAATAGACACTGGTTTAATTATCCTATGCGCAGTAAGAGATATAACCGACCGAAAAAAAATGGACGTAGTATTTCATGGTTTAGCTTCCGAGGTTGCCGCAAAAACCGGGCAGGATTTTTTTAATTCACTTGTTATACATTTAACCAAAACGTTGGATGTGGATATTGCGTTTATTGGCAAGATCTCAGCAGAAAATGAGCAACAAATAAATACTATCGCTGAATGCCAAGATGATCAGATCGTAAGTAATTTTAATTATGACCTGAAAGATACTCCATGCCTTAATGTTGTTGGGAATAAATTCTGTTATTATCCTGAAAATGTACAGAGTTTATTTTCAAAAGACGAACTACTGAAGGAACTTTCCGCTGAATCATACGCAGGTGCACCTCTATACTATTCTATGAAAAACCGCTTGGTTTAATTGCATTGATCAGCAGAAAACCTCTGAAAGAAATTAAAATCATCGAGTCGGTATTAAAGATTGTCAGTGCCAGAGCAGCAGCAGAAATTGAAAGAGATGAAACAATAAAGGATCTTCAAATCGCAGAAAATAAATTCAGAAGCATATTTGAAAATGCAACTGAAGGAATATTCCAAACAACTGAAGATGGAAAAGTAATCACAATCAATCCTGCTATGGCTCGGATGCTTGGTTATGATTCAACGGAAGAATTTATTGATAAAATTACAAACATTCCCAAGCAAATTTATGTAAGTCCAGAAAATCGCCAAGAACTTAAAAGATTATTAAGAGTAAATAAAAAAGTTACAGGTTTTGAAACTGAATTTTACCGAAAAGATGGAAGTAAAATTTGGGTATCTTTTAATATACATGAGGTTTGTGATGATAAGGGAAATCTTTTATACTATGAAGGAACGGATCAAGATATCACCGATCGAAAAAAGGCAGAAGAAGAAAATCAATTACTGCTTACATTCACTAAAACCGTTTCTGAAGCAGAGGATTTCGACTCTGCACTCACCTCTGCACTGAAAATGGTATGTGAATGCACTGCCTGGGAATATGGTGAAGCTTGGATTCCTGATTCAGACCGCAAATACCTCGAACTTAGCTCATCTTGGTTCACAAAAGTTAAAAACGTGGAAAGCTTTCGTAGAGCAAGCGAGCGATTTACGTTTGCTCCAGGTGTTGGACTTCCGGGGCGGGTTTGGAAGTCGAAGAAACCTGCGTGGATACCCGATGTGACAATCGATGCAAATTTTCTACGCGCACCCTTTGCCAAAGAGATTGGTTTCAAAGCCGCAGTAGGTATCCCCATCCTTACTGAAAATGACGTTGTAACTGTAATAGTCTTCTTTTTAAGAGAATTGCGTCAAGAAGATGAAAGAATGATCTCTCTTGTTTCAGCAATCGCCGAAGAGTTGGGAATGTTGTTTCAACGAAAGCGCATCCAGGAAAAATTACGGAAAAAAGCTGAACACCACAGAGCTGTAATAGAGAGCATTTTCAAATTTGTACCCGAAGGATTGCTCGTGTTCTCCGAGAACTTAAATCTCTTAAAACAAAATAAGGCGTTCGAGGACATCATACAAAAATATGCGGCACAGCTTGGTTACACAGAACAAGAACTCGCTCAGAAGATCATAGAACAATTACGCATCAAAATTACCGGTTCAGATACATCAGAAATACATATTTCGAAAAATGACAAATCGAGAGGCGTATCACCTCAGGCGGACCAAACGGATGAAATTGTTATTGAGTTCAATCATTCAAGAATGTTTCTTGCAGAAGAAGAAGAAGAAGAAGAAGAAGCGAGCATCGTTGTATCACTAAAAGATATTACCGAGCGAAAAAAATCGGAAGAAAGCTTGAAAATGCTTTCTACAGCCGTAGAACAGAGTGCTGAAGCAATTTTGATTTCTGACCGTTCTGGAAAAATCGAATTTGTGAATGACTCATTTTGTAAGCTTACGAGATACTCTCGAAATGAAGCAATCGGACAGAAGCCAAGTATTCTTAAATCCGGAGACCATGACCGTGAATTTTATGCTGAAATCTGGGAGACAATAATGTCGGGTAACACCTACAGAGGAATAATCATTAATAAAAAGAAAAATGGAGAAAAATATTTTTCCTCGCAAACAATGAAACCAATAGTTGATTCAAAGGGAGAGATTATCAAATTTTTATCAGTACAGAACGATCTTACCGAGAGAATTAAGAATGAAGAAGAATTAAAAGCAGCAAAGGAAAAAGCCGAAGAAATGAACCGGTTGAAAGATAATTTCCTCGCAAATATGAGTCATGAATTTAGAACCCCGATGAATGCAATTCTTGGCTTTTCAGATATTTTAATGGAAGAACTTCGCAATTCTGATCAGGAAGTACTTTATGAATTTTCTAAATCTCTTAATAACGGTGGACGACGTCTTCTGAATTTATTAAATGATGTTCTTGATATCTCACAAATTGAAGCAAATAAAATGTTCCTAAATGTAGAAACTGGTTTCTTAGTCAATGCTGTAGAACCGGTTATGAGTGTGCTTTCCATCCTAGCAAAAGAAAAGAATCTTGAAATGACAACTGTTATTAATTCTAAACGTAAAGTATATTTCGATGCGCAGCGATTTGAACAAGTTCTAATAAATATTGTTGGAAATGCAATAAGATTTACCGAGAGAGGGAAAATCACAATTGAAGTCGATGAAGGAGCGAATGAAAAGAATGAACCATGCGGCATAGTGAGAGTAATTGATACCGGCAGAGGGATCTCGAAGGAATTTTTACCGAAAGTTTTCGATGAATTCCGGCAGGAATCAGAGGGACATTCGCGATCACATGAAGGAAGCGGTTTAGGTCTTACAATTTCAAAACGTTTATTGAACTTAATGAATGCGAGATAAAGGTTGAATCAGAACAAGGAGTAGGAACTACGGTTACATTGTTCGTACCATTGGCTGAATAGTTAGAATTTCAAATTTAGTTTTACACGAGAGAAGCCCGACCAGTCAGTTGACTGGTCGGGCTTCTTATTGCAGTTTTATTTCACACCTCACGGTGTTCAAAAAATATTCAGGGAAATCATAGCTATTAACATTTCACTCCTTCGGAGTTGAGCTTCAAAAGAACGATAGGTTCTAACAGAATGCTTGTAAACAACAAAATTTAAACTAGCTTGATTAAACAAAACCTCGTAGAGGTTTAATATTAATGAGTATCTTGATATACTACCAACCTGCCCGCCAGGTTGAGTTTGAAGAGGCAG
This sequence comes from Bacteroidota bacterium, assembly GCA_018828505.1. GTDB lineage: Bacteria > Bacteroidota > Ignavibacteria > Ch128b > Ch128b > JAHJVF01. Next base: position 3,793 of record JAHJVF010000112.1, read on the forward strand.
GCGGGTTTGCTTGCAGCATGCATGTTTAATTCGTTGAGTTATTAATTATCAGTAACTCACCCTAAATCTCCCGACAAGTCGGGACAAGCTCTCTCTTAAAAAGTGGAACATCCCGCTTGCGGGGA
>JAHJVF010000113.1 GCA_018828505.1 Bacteroidota bacterium
GCTTCTTGTAAAACTTCTCTTTCGAACTCCTTCACCTCAACTCTGAATAAGCCCATCTGAACATTTATGATTTTTGTTTTAATCTCGGATAAAATCATATCAAGTTGTAAAATTATTGGTTGGCATGATGATGTGTCCCTATTATGATAGCTATATTCAGTATCATCTTCTGAGGTATACCAAAAATATCTTAGTTCTGCCTGCGGAATATATTTTTGAATTGTTGCCGGTTTGCCAAGAAGTAAAATTCCAGCATATGTCAACTCACCATTCTCAATTAAAAGTAAATCCGAAAGAATTTCGAAATCATGGAGTTCTTTCCAGTTTTCACTTCTTTTCGCTAAAAATTCTTTAAGACGAGCGAGAGCTTTTTCAGAAAGGTCGGTTATTGAAGTTCCATGAACAATTCGTGATGTCAAATCTAAGTTCGGTGGTCTTGAAGCAAGCATCTGAGTATAGACGGGATCGGGCATTTGTTTTGTAGCAGAACCGCTTCTTAAGTAAGGTATGTTTTTATATTTGTGCGGTTTCGCATCACTTTCGCCAATTACAACCGCAAGAATTGTTTTATCATCTTTTTCTTCTGTTCTTACCTCTGCGATTATTTGAGGATCTGTTGTCGCTGTAATTTTGTTTGCAACCTCTCGTAATGTTTTTTCAGAAACGGTTAATCCTGACACGGTGCCATCATTCTTAACTCCAAAGTAGACAGTACCTCCTTTGTGATTTGCGAAAGAAACGAGCGAGGCTATCCCATCGGTCGAACGACCATGCTCGCCGCTTGAAAGTTCATTCAAACTTTCTTTGAATTCGATAGTATCGCACTCTTGCCACTTCACTACTTTATCTCCACACTTAATACTTTCGTCGTGTCGTTTCCAAGTATATCGATCACCTTAACCAGTACAGCGTAGTTTCCTTTTTCTTCGTAAGTATGTTTTATGTTTAATTCTATTTTCGGGTCTTTCTTTGTCCGGTAGCTTTGCCATTCGTTGTGGAAGGTATCATCGCGGGAATTCCAATCTACTGCCCAGTAATCTATCCATTGAGACCAGTGTGTAATTGCCGATTGCACTTCCTGAGGAACATCATCCGGCGGAATGATAAAATCTTTTAATGTTAGTTCAAGTTCTTTTCCTTTAACTTTTGTTTTGACCGAAAGCGCGGCGAGTTCAAAGAAATGAATGTCGCCTTGTTCAACGGCTTTTTTCTCTAAAACTTCTCTTGGTATTTTTTTGAATTTGAGATCAACTTTATTTGCTGCTGCATGTTGAACAGCAGTTTCGTTCAAGTCAAATGCAAATTCCCAACCGAGAATATCAATTCCGTTTACCCTCACCCCTTGCCCCTCTCCCAAAGGGCGAGGGGAATCCTTGCCAACACTTTTCCAAAATTCTTGAATGATTGACTTAACGTCTCCAAGCGAAACCGGTGCATCTACTGAACCAACGTGTATCATCCTTCCGGCTTTTATTCCGTGAAGCCAAACGAAACTGCTTAATGGTTGTCCATGATACAGTTCTATAATAAAATTACGGTAAGCTTTCTCTTTTTCTGCCCTCACCCTTAGTCCCTCTCCCAGCGGGAGAGGGAAAATAGCATCGTAAATTTTTTGTAAAACGCTTGTTAATTCATTAAAAATTTCATCGTTCTTAAATCTTATTACTTTTATTCCTAGATCTTCAATTACTTTCTGACGGAATTGATCCCGCTCGATTTGCTCTTTTTCATTATGGATTGAACCATCAATTTCAATTGCCAATTTATATTCTGCACAGTAAAAATCGGTAATGAATTTTTCAATAATATGTTGTCTTCTAAATTTCAAATTATTGAACTGTCTATCTCGCAATACATCCCATAATATTTCTTCTGCCGGAGTACTACTTTTTCTTAAAGCACGAGCACGTTGAATCATTTCTTTTGAATTAAAGGGGGGAATCCAGATTTTCGTTTCCTCTGCCGCGTCCACCACATCCCCCCTTCTCCCAACGGGAGAAGGGGCAGGGGGTTGAGGGTAAAACTCCGAACTTACCCAAGCTTGTCTTTCATACTTGCCAAGGTTTTGAACAACAAACGGTTTTACTTTTGGTATGCCTAATAAACGTTTGCGTGTTGTATGTATTGCAAATCTGCCAAGATCGCATGCAATCCATCTGCGGTTATTTTTTTCTGCAACTGCTGCGGTTGTACCACTACCGACAAAAATATCTAATACTAAATCTCCTTCATTTGAAGATGCTTTAATTATTCGTTCGAGTAGTGCTTCAGGTTTTTGAGTGGAATATTCGACTCTTTCAAGTGCCATTGAATTAACGGGTGGTATATCACTCCAAATATCTTCCATTGGATTTCCTTTAGAATCATCAAGGTATCTTTTCAATCGTGGCATCTTGCCTTCTGTAAAAATTATTCGTCCAGATCTTAGACCTTCATAAATTTTATCTTGCGTCCATATCCAATGCTTACCAGGAGGAGGAGGTAATACTTTTTCCCCGAATCTTCTTGGTTCACCCTGTCCTGATTGAGTGAAATCGCATAATTGGTATCTTCTTCCAGATGATTCTTCAATGTATTTATAATGAACTTTTAGACGTTCTCCTGCTAAAGGGACAAACTGTGGTAAAAATTTGTATGATTCATTTTTTGAAAAGAAATAAATAATATCATGAACATTTCCAAATGCCTTACTTTGCGCTTTTGAAGAACGGATTTTTTGCCAAATAATCTCATTTACAAAACTTTCATATCCAAAAACTTTATCCATTACAGCTTTTGCGTAATGACCTATGTGCCAATCCAAATGGACATAAATACTTCCATCTTCGGCAAGGAGTTCGCGTAAAAGAATTGCAGTTTCATAGAACCATTGCAGGTAACTATCTAAACCTTTGCCCCATGTATCGCGGTAAGCTTTCTGTTCAATAATGCTCGGTTGTTTAATAAAGGTTGTGGATTCATCTTCATAGCCCTCACCCTCATTCCCTCTCCCAAAAGGAGAGAGAGGAACATTGGCGGTAAAAGAAAAATCTGCGCCAACGTTGAATGGGGGGTCAATGCAAATTAAATTTACTTTTCCGGCAAACTCAGGCAATAAGCTTGGCAGAACATATTTTTTATCACCCCAAATCAAACGGTTGCGCCATTCAGTATCTCTATGCTGGGCAAATAGTTCAAGATTTCTTTTTCTATCCGCGGCACTTTCGTTCACTGTTTCGATAGTTTGAAAGGGGAGTGCTATTCTAATTGGTGCAGATTTTTTACCATCTATATA
>JAHJVF010000114.1 GCA_018828505.1 Bacteroidota bacterium
ATTTATTCATGTTACATTTATTCATGTTACATTCGTAGAGACGTTCGGCAGATCGTCTCTGCGTTTTTATAATTCAAATTTCCAAATTTTCAATATTATCTTTTTCTATTTCCCATTTCAAAGGATTTTGCTCAATGTATTTTCTGATTTGGTATAATTCTTTTTCATTTCGAATAATGCGGTCGTAGAAGCGCGGCTGCCAAAAGAAATTGGGGCAACCGTTTTTATTGCACCATCGTTTAACAGATCCTTTGAATTGATTTATTATAACCGATAGTGATTTTTTTATTGGTTTTGAAAATTGATTTTCATTTTCACATTGTAGAGACACGCCGCGGCGTCTCTCTACGTTGTTCATTTCATTAAAATAACAATCCCATGAAAATGATTTGGCATAACGACGTAATAATCCAATTCAACATTTTTTTTTAATTATGGCGGTTTTTAACCATTCCTGTTCAACGATTTTGCCCAAATCATTCAATATCATTTTTCCATTTTTGATATCGCCAAACCAATAAATATGGTTTTTTGTATTTATTGTAACGTAATACCAATTTGGATTTGAATAATCATATTTTGGCAATCGTGCAGATTCGATTCGGTATTTGTTTTGGAATTTGGACATTGATTGATTAATAATAAAAAAATTTGGTACGCATGTAGAGACTTGCCGCGGCAAGTCTCAAAAAAAATTATTTGATATTCAATCATAGAGACGTTCCGCAGAACATCTCAACAACATTATAAAATTATTTTATCGTAAAACAAAAATTACGTACATGAGCATTGTAGTGATTTCAACTTTCGAGATTGAGCAACGTGCGAGCAACTTTCAAAATCTTAAAGATTTAATTCTACCCCTCTAAATTGTTATGAACTACTTCGTAGAAATAATTTCAAAGATTCCATCTTTAGCAAAGCGGAAATGAATAGCTAAAAGATGGAATCTTTTTTTTGAATGGATAGTACTAATTCAAAAAAATGTAAAGATGGAATCTTTTTTTTGAATGGATAGTACTAATTCAAAAAAATGTAATAATAATGTAAATCTATGTAAAATTAAATGTAATTTTATGCAAAAATGTAAATCTTTTAAAAAAATTTCCAAACATATTGACTTTTTCCCTATTAAAAATTAACTTAGTGATGACTGTAAACGTTTACATATTTTCTATGAGCGCAACAATAAAAGAAATAGCCGAACAAGCAAAAGTTTCTATCGCTACAGTATCAAGAGCACTCAATAATCTGGGTAATGTTAAAGAAGAAACAAAAAAGCTTATCCTTAATATTGCTGAAGAACTAAAATATAATTCTAACATAGCAGCCCGCCGACTTGCAAAACAACAAGCAAAGATAATTGGTTTTGTACTGCCTGAAATTGAGGGTGAATTCTTTACTGATATCATTAAAGGCATCGAGAAAGAAGCATATGCCCAGAGCTATCATGTGATTGTAGTCGGTTCGCATAGTGAACGGAATATCGTTGAGTCTATACTCAATTTTATGAAAAGAAGTTTGATTGATGGAGTGATATTAATGATTCCCTCATTATCCGAACAAATTAAAGACATTATTAGCGCAAGTAAAATTCCGGTCGTAATTATCAATGGTAAAAACGAAGCTAATGCTGTTGATACAGTTAGTATTGATAATTATCAGGGGTCTTATTCAATAGTGAACTTCCTTATAAAAAATTATCACTACAAAAAAATCGCAATTATTGAAGGGCCCTCAAACAATAATGATGCATTAGAACGCTTCGAGGGGTATATGGCTGCTTTAAAGGATAACGGAATCAAACCAAAAGATGATTGGATGATTGATGGTGATTTTACAAGTAAGGGAGGAGAATTAGCATGCAGTCGTCTTTTAAGTTTACTTAAAAAACCAGAAGTGATATTTGCCTCGAATGATGTTATGGCTTTAGGATGTTACAAAGTCATTAATGCACACGGCTTAAAAATACCTGATAATATCGGTGTTGTAGGTTTTGATCACATTTCTTTAGCTGATTTGGTCTCGCCTCATCTTACCACTGTTCATGTCCCTATTGAAGAGATTGGTCAAGAAGCAGCAAGGATCCTTTTTGAAAGAATTAATGGAACTGCTAAAGGTGTCAGTCATTTGAAGATTTCAACAGGCATTATAGTTGGCGATTCTTGTAAAATACAGGAAGCGAATTAAAATGAAATTCTTTTTTCTACAGAGGTAAATAACTAATATTAACTAACAACTCAAAAGGAGAGAAAATGAAAACTGTACTAACCCTCGTAGCATGTTTTTCTTTATTGTCTTTTGTCTCATTGAATCTACATGCACAAACTCATTCAGATCCACCTTATTTAAAGGTAGTTACTGCTGAAAAGCAGATAACAATTGATGGAATTCTTAACGAAACAGACTGGCAGAAGAGATATGATTATCTTGTTTACGGTGCAAATGCTCTTCCGGGTGATGTTACTTATACCGTTACCGGCGGTGTATTAGTCGATCCCGGCTATAAAGATACAACAACAACATTCGTTAGATTTCTTCATGACGGTCTGAAATTGTACATCTCTTTGCAATCGAATGATAAATCCATTTGTAGAAGGACCACTGGTTGGGAAGGCGATGGATTATTCATGAAAATTAAGAAAGCTGACGGAACCCCAGTTGAGTTTAAATTATTCTACAATAGTGCAGGTGTTGGTGCACCTATTAAATTCGAAGCACCTGACCCAACTTGGGGCAACGGTGCAGGATATGTCAATCCAGGCGGAGTTGTAAATCAGCTTACTCCGGATGATTCAGGCTATACTGCAGAAATGGTCATCTATCTTGACAAATTAGGTTACACCAATCCACAAGCTGATATTCCTGTCTTGATAAATATATTTGATCCTGACGGATTTGACGACGTAACAACCACCGGTTCTTATCACAAAATGTGGTGGGGAAGTGAATGGGGCGATAGCTTCCGTATATTAAGACTTGCCGATCCGCCGTTAAAGCGTGCAATCGTTACTACTGAAACAATCACTCTTGATGGTCAATTGAATGAAGCTTTCTGGGCTAATGCTGAAAGTGTAGTTGTAAGCAAACCCAGTAACACCAGCACAGGCGGTTATTATCAGCAATGGAATAACCCACTCAATAGCTATAATGATCAGAGCAGTGCTACGGTTAAGTTTGTACACAAAGGAACCGATCTTTACATCGGTGTTGTATCAGACGATAAATCGGTATGTAAGTGGAGCCCGGGTTGGGAAGCTGATGGACTTTTCCTGTGGATGACAAACAAGGGTGATTATTTACCCGATCCTGGCCAGAGAATGGAAATTAAGAATATGTACTTCAGCGGAACGATAGGCGACGGTGCAGTATTCGAAACTAATGCTAACGTACCAACCGGAGGGGCGCAAGGTAAATCATTTGAACCAGCCGGAACGGTTACTCATACTGAAGTTGGAGGACCCGACAATGGTTACTCTCTTGAAGTTATTGTACATACCGATCTGTTTGGATATTCCGTTCTCGATACAGTTCGTCTGAGTATAGTTATTTGGGATCTTGATTATGCTTCTACCGATGCTTTTAGTCCGGATACTTCTGATTATGCTCCTAACTGGTGGGGAACTCAGTGGGTCGACAGAAACTTCGAGAAATTCCATCTCTTCAGAAAAGTTGTTCTTTCTAATTTTCCGACTGACGTAAAGAATAATCCGGGTGAATTTCCTAATTCTTTTATACTGAAACAAAATTATCCTAATCCATTTAATCCATCTACAACAATATCTTATTCAATTCCTGAGAACTCATCAGTTACTTTAAAGGTATTCAATGTTTTAGGAAAAGAAGTCGCAACTCTGGTTAATGAAAATCAACCTGCTGGCAATTATAACATTGACTGGAATGCGGTGGAAATGAGCAGCGGTGTATATTTCTATGAACTTCGTGCTGGAAGCAATGTCCAGACAAATAAGATGATACTGATGCGTTAATTTTTCAAAGGGAGCGGATCCGGAATGGTTTGCTCCCTTATTCTTTATGTTTGTATTGAACATTACTTCATACAGATGCTCTATTGGTTTAATTATTAAAGTTGTTGCAAAATAAGAAATATGTCATTCCCGCCAGCCATCTTCTATTGCACGAGGCGGGCTGGTCGATGGAGTCCGCCGCGGCGGACGACTGTCCAAAGGACTCCTTCGGAGAGAAATCTTTTGATTTTAACTCGTTTTCAAAGATTTCTCTCCCGACTTGCCTGCTGAACGATTCATTCGATAAGATTCATTCGGCAAGCAGGCTCGATTATATTGCGATTGTCGGGGTCGAAATGACAAGGCTATTCAAATTTAACCCAAAAAGTTCATTAAGAATGAACTTTTTGCCGAAGGCCGATAGTAAAATGTTATGCCATAACATTTTACTGTCGGGGTTAACCCCGACAAGCATTGTATGTATTTGATACTGATTATGCGAGGTTAGTGCTAATGATAAAACATTTACTTCTAATAACTTATTGCTTGTCGGCCCGTAGGGCAAATTTTCCTAATGGAAAATTTGGGTTTAATTTTGTAGTAACTTTATTATTCAACTGTAAAAGTTTAAGAAACAGATGAGAATTTTTTACCAACCAGGACTATACATATTTTTATTCTTCATTCTCAGTGCGGCAGTCATTTATCCCGGTCAAACCGGTAAAATTGCTGGAACAGTGAGGGATAAAAACACGGGAGAGCCTCTTATTGGTGTCAATATTTTTATGGAGAAGACAACAATGGGAGCAGCTTCGGATGTAAATGGTGACTACTTCATTCTTAATATCCCCCCCGGTGAATATACAATAATTGCTTCAATGATCGGTTATCAATCTATGAAGGTAACCAATGTAATCATTGCAGCGGATAAGACCACCAATATTATTTTTGAACTGGAAGTGCAGACTCTTCAATTGAACCAGGAAGTGGTTGTAACTGCGAAGAGGCTGGTAATCCGGAAAGACCTTACATCGAGCGAACTCTCTGTTTCATCAGGCGAGATTAAAAACCTTCCTGTTGAGAGCCTGGGAGATATTCTTCAACTGAAAGCCGGTGTAGTTACTGATGCAAGCGGAGGAATTCATATTAGAGGCGGCAGAACCTCCGAAGTAAGTTACCTTGTGGATGGTATTCCTGTTAGCGATAATTATTCCGGCGGAAGCGGCTCGAATGTAGACGTTCAGTTCATGGAAGAAGTGAAAGTAATCAGCGGCGTTTTTAATGCAGAATACGGGCAGGCTCTATCTGGTGTGGTTGATGTTATTACAAAACAGGGTTCAAGCACTTTTCAGGGAAACGTTTCGGTCTCCTCCGGCGATTATCTGAGCAATCATAAAAATATTTTCTTTAATATCGATAAATTAAATCCAACAGGCACTACTGAAATAAAAGCAAACCTTAGCGGTCCAGTCAATTTTTTAGGGAAGAATCTTAATTACATTCTCGCTTTTAGAAGGTTTTCAAACGATGGGTACCTTTACGGTCAAAGGAGATTCAATCCCAAAGATAGTTCTTACCAGAAGGGTGATGTTTTTCATATCGTATCAACCGGCGATAACGAAATCATTTCGATGAATCCTTTTTTAAATTATAACTTTCAGGGCAAACTTACTTTTAATCTTTTTCAGGGATTAAAATTATCGAATCTTTTTTTATGGGATAAAACCGATTCTAAGTATTACAATCATATTTATAAACTTAATCCCGATGGACTTCCTGAAAATTTTAGTAACTCATTTAATAATATATTTACGCTTACATATGTCTTTTCTCCCAGTACATTTCTTAACGTGAAATATTCTTACAGCAGGAGCGAAGAAAAGTCATACGTCTTTGAAGATATCAGAGATCCCCGATACGCCAATCCCGAACTGCTGAACCAGCTTACCAGCTATGCTTTCCTGACTGGTGGAACTAATATGGGGCATTTCAGCAGAATTAACAATACAAACATAATCAAAGCAGATATTTTCAGTCAGATCGATCATTATAATGGAGTTAAAATCGGGATTGAATTAAATCTTGGAAAGATTCAACCTAACAATGAGATCGTGAAGTATCAGGATACTCTTAGAGTTTTCGATTTCAATTACTTTCTTAACCAGGGGAAGTTTGATTATAATCCGGTTTCATTTGCTTACTACATCCAGGATAAGGTTGAATACAAGAGTGTAATCATAAATGCCGGCGTTCGGTACGATTATTTTAATTCACGAGGTAAAATTCCTACTAATCTTCGCGACCCTGAGAATTCTGCAAAATCTGATGCAAAGACGCAGCATCAGGTAAGTCCCAGGTTGGGTATTGCGTTTCCTATTTCCGCGGACGGAACTATTCACTTCAGCTATGGACATTTCTTCCAGATACCGCCTTACAGCTACTTATATTCAAACCCTAATTTCAGAGTTGGTCCCGGAGGATTGTATACCCTAATGGGAAATGCGAATTTAAAAGCTCAATCAATAGTGGCTTATGAACTGGGTCTGCATTACCAGTTTCTTGACATGATCGGACTCGAAGTTATTGGGTTTTATAAGGATATAACAAATCTTTTAGGTACGGAGATCCAGGATACATATATTAAAAGCGACAGGTATGCATTGTACGTGAACAGGGATTATGGTAAAGCACGTGGTTTTACTATTTCATTATCAAAACGCCCGACTGAAGATCACGTATCAGTCTCTCTTGATTATACGCTGCAGATTGCTGAAGGCAATGCCTCAGACCCAAACGATGCATTCAACCGTGCGCAGGGCACTCCCCCTAAACAGCCAAACATCCAGGTTGTTCCTCTTAATTGGGATCAAAGACATACTATAAACCTTTCACTCTTTTACATAATTCCTGGCGATTTTAATCTTGGAATAATTGCTAAATATGAGAGCGGATTCCCTTACACGCCTGAACTGCAATCAATCCAAAAGAGTTCTGAAAACAGCGCAAGGATGCCTTCAAAGACAAACGTCGATTTGCAGTTCAATAAAGATTTTATAATCGGGAAAAGCACACTTTCATTCTTCGTAAGAGTATTTAACCTCTTCGATACCAGGAATGAGCTAGATGTTTTCCGCGATACGGGCAGAGCCGGTTACTCGCTTATAAGCCGGTACACACCGCAATACCAGGGACCAAATACATTGAACGAGTTTTTGAACAGACCCGATTTTTATTCCGAACCGAGACGAATACTTATCGGTTTGTCTTACAATTTTAATCTGCAATAGGTTTTAAGCAATGAATAAGAGCAAGTCATTATTATTAATCGTCATAATACTAACTATCTTCTCAGCTGAGATTTTCTCACAAATCCATATTCCGCAAAATATGCGTGGGGACAGGAAATATCGCAAAGAAGGAATCCATAACGGTAATCTAGTTGAAACTCTTTTTTACAACTTCGGTGAAGTAGCCTGGTGGGGCAGAGAACCGTCTGGAGTATGGCCCAAAGGTTCCGGGCATTCTTATATGGACGGCATTACTCCTATAGTTGCTGCAGAAGTTAAGGATATCTCAGGGAACATTATTCACATCGTCGAAGCAGGCTACAGGGAGAATATGGATATTTCACCTCAGGGCGTTGAGCGCGGCTGGCAGCCGAGACGCGGTTACGTTAATCCTAATCAGGATAATATAGCAATGAGTGACAAACCTATAACCTGGCCGGATAGTTGGCCTGACAAAGATGCCTCCTGGGATGGATTCTGGAATGGATATTTCGGTAAACGAACAAATGCTGACCAGGAAAGTTTTTTTGTAATGGATGATAACTGTGACGATGGTCATGATTTTTACCCCGATTCGACTGACTATACCAGGAGAGGTTTAGGAACAAGTGTCGGAGTCCGTGGTTTCCAGTGGTCTAACCTACTTGCCGAGGATATTGTTTTCTGGCATTATGAAATCACAAATGAAGGAACTCAGAACTATACAAAAATAATTTTTGGAATGTACGTCGACTGCGGAGTAGGCGGCCAGTACGATTCCAATGATGATTATGCCTCGTTCGATAAAAGCAATAATATAACTTATAGCTGGGATCACGACGGAATAGGTCAGGGTGGATGGCGGCCGACAGGCTATGCAGGATACGCTTTTCTCGAAAGTCCGGGTAATGGTTACAACAAAATTGATGACGATAACGACGGCGAAACCGGTAGTCCCGTAATTACCAGTCAAATGCTCATAGGTGAAATCAGCGGAAACGGGATTGATGATAATAACAACGGACTTGTTGACGAAGACTCGATAAATATCGGGATGAAATATGCTGATGGAATCGATAATAACGGCAATGGAATAATTGATGAAATGATTGATGAAACACGCGACGATGGAATAGACAACGACAGCAACTGGGATCTGAATACAGATGATGTCGGATTGGATGGGCTGGCAGGAACTGGTGATTTTGGTGAAGGAGATGGGAAACCAACTTCAGGCTGGCAGAAACCCGGTTTGGTTCCGGGAGTTCCTACATTTCCGGTTAACAAATTTGGATTGGTAGATACACGTCAACCGGGTGAACCGCATATTGATAAAACAGATAAGAACGAATCCGACCAGATAGGACTTACTGCATTCGACGTATTTTTTATCGGTTCGGGTGTGGTTTTCAGGGATGATGACAAGATATGGAACAGAATATCTTACAGCCATTTCGACACAAGATTGCAGAATGGAAATATAGCGTTCCTCTTCGGGTCAGGTCCGTTCATTCTTCCATCCGGTACAACTGAAAGATTTTCCTTAGCGCTTGTTTTTGGAAATGATCTAGCAGATATTCAACGCAATACGCAGGTTGTACAAAACATTTATAACAACAACTACAACTTTGCGCGGCCGCCGGACAAACCCACTTTAACAGCAGTTCCCGGAGATCACAAGGTTACACTATACTGGGATGACGCAGCAGAAAATTCTTACGATGATTTTTTAAAAACACATGATTTCGAAGGCTATAAAATTTATAGGAGTACTGATCCTGGTTTTATAGATGCATATACAATCACCAGTGGTTATGGAGAAAAAACGCTCTTCAAACCTTTGGCACAGTTTGATATTATGAATGAAGTACAAGGATTCTTTCCGCTGGATTACCAGGGTGTTAAAATCTATATGGGCGATAATAAAGGTTTACGGCATTCGTGGGTGGATAACAATGTGATTAACGGGCAGACTTATTACTACGCTCTTGTTTCGTATGATAAAGGTAATGCTGCAATCGGGTTATATCCATCAGAATGCGCTAAAGTGATTGTTCGTGATCTTGCTGGCAATATTACTATAGATAAAAACACAGCATATGTTACACCGGGAACCCGGGCAGCAGGATATGATGAACCGGGGATTGTAGGCCGAATTGAACACGCTTCGGGCTTTGCTACTGGCAGCACATGGGTAGAGGTACTCGATCCAATTAAAGTCGCCAATGAAAACTTTGTAATTAAGTTCAATGATACAGCTCATCCCGATACAATTCATTATTCTCTTTACAAGGTTAGCGGAATTGATACAACTGTTATTTTCACTGATTCTCCTTATATCGGTGGAGAAGATTTTAACCCGATGTTCAACGGGATGCGGGTTCTTGCTTTGAATGATACAATCGCTTTTGATCCGGATAATTCCGGTTGGAAAGACGATGCATCAAATTTCCTGATCCAAGGAGTGCTTTTGCATCCATTACCCGGCAGAGTGCCAGGTTATCCTTCAAGCTATGAGATTCGTGTTGGTGAACCCGATTCATCCTGGCGTTTCGGATACAGATCGGCAACGAACTTCCAAGTATGGGATGTATACGAAAATGAAAAAGCAAGATTTTATTTCTGGGAACCGACCGGTAAGGTGGATGAAAAGATCTCCGCAGGCGATTATATCACTATCTGGTTGCAGTTTAATGGAGTTTGGAAAGAAATTTGGAAATTTACATTTGCTGCGCCTCCTAACCAGAAATTAATACTACCTGTGGATGGCGACAAGGGGAAAATTATTATTAAAACTCCTTTCAGAACGGGGGATGTTTATACCTTCACAACAAAGGGTATATTTATCAACCAGGCAAAAGCAGAGGAAGACATTAATCTTGTTGCGGTAGTGCCTAATCCTTATGTAGGCGCAGCGCGGTGGGAACCCCAGAGGTTAACTTCTTCAGGAAGAGGTGAGCGCAGGATATTTTTTATACATCTTCCTCGTGAAGCAACTATAAGAATTTACACAATTAGCGGCGACCATGTAAAAACTATCTACCATAATTCAGCTACTTACGATGGACAGGAACCATGGAACCTTACTAGTAAAGAAGGACTGGACGTGGCGCCGGGTGTTTATATCTATCATGTCGAGTCGCCAGGACTGCCGGATAGGATAGACAAATTCGCTATAATTAAATAACAGGTTTTAATATTATGTACGTGAAAACATTGATAATTTTTATTGTCCTGCTTATAGGAGGTAAAAGCTTCTCCCAGGTTTTTTCAGGTACAACTGCCGGACAATTCCTGAAGATCGAAGTTGGAGCAAAAGCTATTGCAATGGGTGGTGCATTCGTATCCCAGGCTAATGATGCATCCGCAATGTATTGGAATCCCGGAAGTCTTTCCAAATTGCAAAATAGTGCGGCGATGTTTACACACACTTATTGGCTGGCAAGTATTAATCACGATTTTGCGGGAGTTGTTTTAAAGATTGGAGATCAGCACACATTGGGCTTTAGCTATACTTCTTTGACTATGGGTGATATGAAAGTAAGAACAGAAATTTATCCCGAAGGCACCGGTGAACTATTCTCTTCAAGCGATTATTCACTTGGTGTAAGTTATGGAATAAATCTGACGGAAGATTTTAGTATTGGTTTTACAGGTAAGTACATTGGTGAAAATATCTGGCACATGTCTGCTTCCACGATAGCCTTCGATGTTGGGTTACTTTATTACACACCTGTAAAAAATCTGCAATTGGGAATGAGTGTTTCCAACATTGGAGGTAAGATGAAATTCTCGGGCGAGGATAATTTTGTTTATTACACTTATAATCCCGATGAACATGGCAATAGTGATAAAATATATGCTGAATTGCAGATGGATGAATGGGATTTGCCCTTAATCTATCGAGTTGGATTATCGATGAAAGCACTTGATACTGAAATCCATTCTCTAACATTGAGCGCAGATGCTATTCACCCTAATGATTATAATGAGAGCGTAAATATTGGTTGTGAGTATGGTTTTAAGGAAAGAGTTTTTCTCCGTGCCGGGTACAAATCATTGTTCAAAAAAGAAAGTGAGGAAGGACTGACAGCCGGCGTGGGATTTATGTATTATCTTACCGATTATATCCCGATGAAAGTAGATTACGCTTATGCTGATTTTGGCAGGCTGCAGTCTGTTCATAGGATTTCAGTAGAGATTGGATTTTGAATGTTATCCCAACGCTTACCAAAGAAATTAAATATATACTTAAAAATACTAAGCTCCCTTTTGTTCTTATTAGTGGGGGACTTCATAGTTATAGCTACGACACAGTATCGATTAATAATTATCAGGGTGCATATGATATGACAAATTTTATTATTAAGAAAAAAGGATTTTCTAAAATTGTTCATATCACCGGACCAAAAGATAATGACGATGCTAAGCTTCGCTTGAAAGGATTTATTGATACCTGTAAAGAAAATCAATTAAAAATAAATAATAGTTTTATTGCTGAAGGTGATTTCACACGAGAGGGTGGAAAAAGAATTTGTATGGAATTATTGAGTCAGAAGAATAAAGCAGAAGTGATCTTTGCCGCAAACGATATGATGGCTTTAGGATGCTATGATGCAGCTTCAAAAAAAGGACTCTCCATTCCGGATGATATTGCAGTTGTTGGATTCGATGACATTTTTGTCTCTCAATATCTTTCACCGGGATTAACAACCGTAAGGGTTCAGATTGAAGAAGTCGGAAAAAATGCTGCAGATATTTTGGTTAATCGAATTAAAAATAAAGGTAAAGGAAAACCAGAAAGAATCTATATACCAACAGAGCTCGTTATTCGCGGTTCCTGTTGATTAAAATTATTCTTGGACAATTTAAGTCGGATTATTCTCAATATGTCAAAGTTCGAAACAAAATACGGTTACTATACGGAAGACGGTAATGAATATGTAATTAAAACTTACAACACACCCAAACCATGGATTAATGTAATCTCAAATGGAGAGTACAGTTTAGTATTTTCTCAAACAGGAGGTGGGTTCAGTTGGCGGGAACATTCTGAGTTTAATAGACTGAATCGTTGGCATCAGGATCTAATTAAAGATGATTGGGGCAAGTACTTTTATCTACGTGATAATGATACCGGTGAGATTTGGTCGCCAACCTGGATGCCTGTAAAAACCAAATTAGAATCTTATGAATGCAGATACGGATTCGGATATGTTCGGTTAAAATCGGTTTACAGGGGCATCGAATCAACCCTTACCTTATTTATCCCATTAAATGAAAGTCTTGAGATATGGAATTTTGAAATTGAAAACAAAACAGACAGAAAAGTTAATCTATCTATCTTTTCATATTTCGAGTGGTGCCTCGGCTCTTCTTCCGATCATCACAGGGAATTTCATAAGACATTTATCGAAACCGAATTCGACAAAGAATTAAATGCAATGATTGCCGCCAAGCGTTTATGGGAAATCCCGCTTGGAGAAAGAGGTCATTGGAATATCGAATATCCTTATTTAGGGTTTATTTCTTCCAATAAAGAAATATCTGATTTTGATGGCGACAAAGAATCATTCATTGGTCAATACGGCTCGTTAAATAATCCAGCGGCATTGAAGGAAGGACAACTTGCAAAAAGAATTGGTAAGTGGAATGATTCTATAGGTGTAATAAAAGTCGATTTAAAAATTGATGACCATTCAAAACAACAAGCTTCATTCTTTTTGGGGATAATGAAAAATAAAAATCTGATTAAAAGATCACTCAAAAAATTTCATTCACCGGAACAGATTGAAAAATCTTTAACCGAAGTAAAATCATTTTGGTTAAACCTCTTCTCTACTCTCGAAATTCAGACTCCCGATGAAGCAATGAATCTAATGGTTAACAAGTGGTTGAGATATCAGGCAATTTCAGGAAGACTTTGGGCAAGAACTGCTTATTATCAGCAAAGCGGTGCATTTGGATTTCGTGATCAACTTCAAGATAGTCTCGTATTCCTACCAATCAATCCTTCTCTTACACTAAAACAAATTCGTTTGCATGCCCGGCATCAATTTCAGGACGGCACAGTACTGCATTGGTGGCATCCAATTACAGAAACAGGGCTTCCTACAAAAATGACAGATGATCTTCTTTGGCTGCCGTTTGTGGTTCTTCAATACCTTGATGAAACTAACGACTATAAAATTCTAAAAATAAAAGAACCATATTATGATAATCCTCAAAAAGCTGAGACTATTTTTGATCATTGTGTTGCTGCAATTGAAAGAGTATTAAAAAGATTTAGTAAAAGAGGACTCCCTTTAATCGGTGCAGGTGATTGGAATGACGGTTTAAGTGCTGTGGGACTTGAGATGAAGGGTGAATCGATCTGGCTCGCTGAATTCTTTTATCTGATTTTAACAAGATTTTCAGAGCTATGTAAGAATATTAAAAATGAAAAGCTTGCAAAGCGTTATAACATCAAGGCAAAAGAATTAAAAAAAGCTTTCGATAAATATGCCTGGGATGGTGAATGGTTTTTCAGAGCAACGAAAGATAACGGCGAAAAAATCGGAAGCAAAAAAAATAAAGAAGGTAAAATTTATTTAAACGCTCAAACCTGGTCGGTTATAAGCAATATCGCTGAGCAAGCAAAACAAGAGCAAGCGATGGAATCCGTAACAAAATTTCTCCTTAAAAAAAATGGAACCCTGCTTCTTTCCCCCGCTTATACGAAGCCCGATAAAATGATCGGATACCTCTCACGCTATGCACCCGGACGCCGAGAAAACGGTGGTGTTTATACGCATGCCGCAACCTGGGCAATCTGGGCGTTCGCTAAACTAAAGCAAAATGATAATGCATTTGAATCTTATAAAAGATTATGTCCCATTCTCAACGGAATGAATCCAGATGAGTATCGTGCCGAACCTTATGTAACTCCAGGTAATATTGATGGACCTGATTCGCCACATTATGGAATGGGAGGCTGGACGTGGTACACCGGTTCTGCCGCATGGTATCAAAAAGTAATAGTTGATTGGATCTTAGGTATTAGAGCTGCTCAAGAAGGATTGGTTATAGAACCTTGTATTCCGGACAACTGGAATTCTTTTAGTGTGAGAAGATTGTTCAGAGGTACACTGTATAATATTGATGTCATTAACAAAGGGAGTGAAAATAAAATAAAGGTGATATCTGTTGATGGGCAGATAATTAAAGATAATGTTATTAAAAGTAATTCAAAAAAAATTGTCGATGTTAAAGTAATACTTAACTGAAGTTACGCAAAACCAAGTAAATGACAAGAATTCCGAAGGATCCTTTGGAGAAGATGGGGTCGGAAGTATCGTCCGAAGGATCCTTCGGAAGAGAACCTATTCGGAATGAAAATAGCGTTGACTGCGTAACTTCAGTACTTAATTAAAATTTTTGACCTTATTGATGAAATTCAGAATAATTAACTACAAAAAAAATTTATCACTAATTAAAGGAGAAGCACTATGAGAAAGAATATTCTTCTTGTCAGTTTCATTTCTGTTTTTACTTTTTTGCAAGGATTAATCTTTGCACAATATGCACCGCGCCAGGATGTAATCTGGGCGAAAATGGTTCCTGCCGGTTCAATTACCCTGGACGGGGTCTTAAATGAACCTGCCTGGTCGGTAGCAGATAGTGTTAAAGTTGTTTACGGTATACCGGGACCTTTACCAACAAGTGCCTGGCGGCCAGAATTTCAGGAGGAAGTATATTACGATAAAACTAATGCTACCGTGAAATTCTTAGCCACAACCGATAATAAATTGTATTTAGCATTTAACATTCCCGATTCATCTGTCGGTGGTAACCAGGATTGGGCACGTTGGGATGGCATATTGATGTCCTTGATGGAGAAGGCTGCTAAATCAAGACCTTCACCGGCAGTAGAATACTTTTATACCTGGTGGTATGTTAACAAACCAGCATACGTTAAACCCGGTGTCCCCCCAAGATTTATTGGTCGATATGGAAACTTCGATGATACTACAAGAACACCTGAACAAGTTGCCGCATGGGATGCAAAGACTACCGTGTTAGGAATATCATGTGATGATGCTCTAGCTGACCGTGGTTGGAATGTGGAAATGAAAATAGATTTAGGAGTTCTTGGCTACAATGTTGTTACAACGGATGGAGATATTGTCGCTCTAAACTTCAGTATTTGGGATGTAGATTGGGTGTTTGCTGGAAATCCTACAAGAGTTGCATCGTCGAGAACCTGGATACAGAATCCATGGGGAAATGCGAATACCTTTAATAGAATAAGAATTTTTGCAAGACCAGGTGTAACAACTGCCACAACCACTCTACCAATTGTTAGACCCGATGTAGTTGTTCCAAATGGAGTAAATTATGCCGACCCAACCATAAATGGGAATCTGAATGAACCGGTTTGGCAGGGGGCATATACGTTCAACATTGCATGGGATGATACAGTACTCAGAAAATCTTATCCGACAATCGGTCCTTTAGCAAGTGGTCAGTTCCAACCAGAGTTAGGCGGTAACCCACGTCCACCGGTTATTGATCCATCATTTGCAACTGTCAGAATGTTCTTCAAAGGAAATCATTTGTATCTCTCTGCAGACGTTAATGATCAATTAGTACAGGGTTCGGCAGAATTTGATAAGATTGATGGGGTCTCATTTATTATTGCAGACCGCTCGAAATTAACCGGTGACAATACGTTCGTATTCCAAAGATTGGGGGTTAACTTTAACCATGCCGGTCTGGCTGAAGCCAGTGATTATTTAAAAACAATGGTTGATACTGGTTGGGCAACTTTCGGTGTTCGTTTGAAAGGAAGCACAACGGTCAACAATAGAACAGATATCGATGAAGGATTCCAGATAGAAATTAAAGTCGACTTGACAAAGCTTGGAATGCCAGGTGATTTAGGAGACAAGTTAATCTTTATGGGTGCAATGTTAGCTGATGCCGATTCATTTGATGATCCATTAGCTAATTATGGGACAAGAACCTGGTGGTTCCGTGAGCACGATGGCGGACCCGCTACGGCGTGGATGGTTTTAGATCCGAACACCCTGGTTGGAGTTGAGAATGTAGCAAATGGAATAATTCCAACTTCTCTAGAACTTTATGGAAATTATCCTAATCCTTTTAATCCAACAACAAAAATCAAATATGCTGTCCCTGAAGCCGGGAACATAACGATAACATTCTTCAACTCAATCGGTGAAGAGATTTACAGTTCAAAATTTTCCTCTAACAATGCCGGATTATATGAATATCAATTTGACGCTTCCAATCTATCATCCGGTGTTTACTTCTATAAGATTTCCTTCATAGGATCGTCAACCGGTAAAGCAAACCAAAGCAGAATTGGTAAAATGATTCTTATGAAATGACAATTTAAGCGGAGAGATGGAACAAGCTCTCCGCTTTTTTTATTTAATGAGAACAAAGAATTCACTTAGGGAGAGAAAATGAATCATACAAAAGAAAACAGGAATTTATTTTTATCAACGATTTACATTCTGTTATGCTTCATATCATTTACTTCAATTTCGTTCTCTCAGGTTTCAGGAAAATTAACCGGAAGGGTGAAAGATTTAACCGGTGAACTACTCGTTGGTGCAAACATAATTCTCGAAGGAACCTACCTCGGTGCGGCAACTAATTTTGAAGGGAGATATACTATTCTCAATGTAAGGGCAGGAACTTATACAGTCAAAATCAGATATATCGGATATAAAATGCAAGTTTTTGAAAACGTCCGAATATCGGCCGACCAGACAAAGATACTCGATGCAGTACTTGAACCGGAGGTAATTGAAGGGGAAGAGGTTATTGTTGTAGCCCAGAGACCATTGGTTGAATTTAATCAAACAAGTTCTGTTTCTACCATAAATAAAGATGAAATTAAGAACTTGCCGGTACAGACTTTAAATGATATTGTAAACCTTCAAGCAGGTGTAATTAACGGGCATTTCAGAGGAGGCAGATTGGGGGAGGTTCAATATCAGGTCGATGGCGTCTCGGTTGTTAATCCTTATAATAACTCT
Organism: Bacteroidota bacterium; assembly: GCA_018828505.1. GTDB lineage: Bacteria > Bacteroidota > Ignavibacteria > Ch128b > Ch128b > JAHJVF01. The sequence continues at coordinate 17,284 of JAHJVF010000114.1, forward strand.
TCAATTCTTGAGATTGATCGTTCTATGATTGAAGAAGTGCAGGTGATAAGCGGAACGTTTGATGCAAAATACGGGCAGGCAATGTCGGGAGTAGTTAATGCTGTCCTCAAAACCGGCGGTGATAGGTTTCAACTTTCCGGTGAATCATATATAGGTGATTATTATCCAGCCGATACTGAGCGTTATCCTAATAATGAGAGCTACAATCCTATCAAGATTCAAAGTTATCAATTATCTCTTAGCGGGCCAACCGGTTTACCTCAAACTACTTTCTTTATCAACGGAAGAAGGTTTTTCAGCCAAGGATGGATGTTCGGTAAAAGAATGTTTATACCTTTTGATGAAAACGATTTTGAAAAGAGAAAATTCAATCCAACAGGCGATAATAAAATTGAACCAATGAACTCAAACTATGAATGGAGCGGGCAGGCAAAAATCACTAATCAATCTATAAAATATTTGCAATTCAATTATCAGATTACTTTTAACAACTCCCAACGCAAATATTATAATCATGGTTTCAGACTAAATCCTGACGGCATTCCTACAAACTATACGACTTCACTTTCACACGGGTTAACATTTACTCATACTCTTTCCCCATTAATGTTTTATATACTTAATTTCAGGCAAAACTTCTTTCAATACGAAAGCTATGTTTATAAAGACCTTATGGACCCGAAATATCTTGAAGCCGGTCAGCCAAAAGGCGATGCCAATTTTGAAGAGGGAGCGGTTATTCAAGGCGTCGACCTTGGAAGATTCAGACAAACAACAAACTTAGGTGTTGTAAAAATTGATTTCACCTGGCAGGCAGATAAATTAAATTTTATCGAAGGTGGGATTGAAGGACAGTATTCTGAAATTGTTTTTGGACCTCCGGGATTTTTTGTAACTACAAATATCGAAGGAGTTGAAGTTCTTCAACCTCGTTATCAATTTCCGAGATTACCCGGCTTAAAGACTTATTTCCCAAAACAATTTTCCTCTTACATTCAGGATAGAATTGAACTTGGAGATCTTGTTGTAAGAGCCGGATTGCGATTCGAGTATTTTGATGCCGCCGGAAAAATTCCGAGTGATCTTCAGAATCCCGCAAATACGATCACGGGTGCCCCCGAATCAAAACTTATTAACACAAAAATTAAAACCGCTTTAGCTCCGCGCTTAGGATTAAGCTTTCCTATTACTGCGTCGGCTTCAATTTATTTCTCGTACGGGCACTTTTCTCAGCTTCCCGGTTTAAATCTTCTTTACAGCAATGCCGACTACAGTTTGCTCGATCAACTTCAAGCGGGCGGAATAAGTTATGGTGTTATGGGTAATCCGGACCTTAATTCCGAACTAACAGTACAGTATGAATTTGGATTAAAACAAGCCGTTGCTGATTTTCTTGGCGTACAACTTTCATTTTTTTATAAAAATATAAGAGACCTTTTAGGAGTTGAATTCGTAAGTACTTATACCGCCGCAGAGTACGCCCGATTTACAAATGTTGATTTTGGAAGTGTATATGGATTAACATTATCTCTTTTTCAAAGGAATATCAGTTATTTTAATACCTCACTCGATTATACATTACAGTTTGCACAGGGTAATTCAAGCGATTCAAGAGAAACCGCTAACCGTGCAGCCGCCGGACAGGATCCTCGCCCAAGAGATTTACCCTTTAATTGGGACCAGCGGCATACACTCAATCTAAGTGCGGTTTATTCTGTTCCAGAGGATTATTCTCTAGCCGTAATTTTCCGGTTTGGTAGCGGTCAGCCTTATACTCCGGAAATCGGTTCCGGATTCGGAGCGGCTCAGGAAACGAACTCCGGAAGAAAAGAAAGTTATTTCCTTTTAGATTTACGAGCTGAAAAATATTTTAATATGGGTATAATTGAATTCAGTCTTTTTGCCAGAGCATTCAACGTATTCAATACACACTTTGTTAACGGATTTGTTTTCAATTCAACTGGAAGCCCAGATTATTCATTAACACCAAGTGCAAACCGTGCGGCTCTTTTTGACCCCTCCAGATTTTATGAACCACGAAGAATTGAATTTGGCATTTCTTTCAGGAGGAATTAAATATGAACAAAAACAATTTTAATAAAGGCTTTTCATTCATTGTGAGATACTCCCGGAAGATACTACTCGAATCGGCGGTAATTATTTTCTTAATTGCATTTACTTCAATAGAGATTTTCGCTCAGGATCTTCACCCTGTTGTACCGCCTGAATGGCGAGGAACTATTGATGCCGAAAGAGTAGGCACTCACGATGCTAATCTGATAAGAACAATTTTTTATAATTACGGAATGGTTGGGGATTATCCTCCCGACCCTCTTAATGTAGACTTAAGCGTATTCCACTCTGTTGAAATTCCCAAAGGCTCCGGAGAAAATTACAGTGACGGTACAACACCATTTGTGCTTGCGAGAGTATTGCAGACAAACGGAGTTCCCGCCTATATAATGGAGACAGGTTATCGTGAGCGTCAGGGAACCAGCCCTCTAACAAATAAAACTATGAGATTCGAACCGCGGTTCGGATACTTTCAGATCGATCCCTCTATTAATGTCGGCAGATCGGTTGCGTTAAGTAACGACCCAAGAACCTGGCCGAACAAATGGTATGACAAACTTAACGACCATGACGATCCGGGATGGAAAGGTTCCTGGAATGGTTACTTCGGTAAACTTCCAAAAGCAGATCAAGAAAGCTTTGTTGTTTATGATGATAACTTTTATGATGCCTGGTCTTACTTCCCCGATTACAGAGATAATACAAGAAGAGGGTTAGGACTTCGGGTTGAACAAAGGGGATTTCAATGGGCTAATCCGCAAGCTGGTTATGTTATCTTCTTCCATTATGACATTACTAATGAGAGTACAACGAATTATGCAGATAACATAATCTTCGGATTGTATATGGATTCCGGTGTGGGTGGTTCGGCTATCGGACGTGATGGCGTACCTGAATCTGATGATGATAATGCCTTCTTCGATAAAGAAGCCGGGCTAAATCTCGTTTATACCTGGGATAAAAACGGAAATGGATATCGCGGACCTACAGGTTATCTCGGTTATTCGTATATGGAAACTCCAGGTAACCCAACCGACAGAATTGACAATGATGAAGACGGAATATTGAATGAAAGAAGAGACAGTGGACCCGGGGAGAAAATTATCGGTCAAGAAGCAATTATGAATTATGTTAGGGCTAATTACAATCTGGCAAAATTCGAGAAATTCTATGGACCAGTAACACAACTACCGGCTTATATTACCGGTGTTTGGTGGACCGGCGACGAAGATATGGATTGGGTAGCAGAGTTTAACGATACCGGTGCCGATGGCGTCTTCGGAACAAACGATACCGGCGAGAAAGATGATAAACCAACCAATGGTGAAATAAATTTTGATAAAACCGATATTGATGAATCCGATCAGATTGGATTAACCGGATTCAAGATGAACCGCATCCGTGCAGGGGTGGGAAATCCTTCAACCGAAGTTGATCAGATTGTATTTTTTGATGACGGTAAGCAATGGCCAAAAAGACTTTACAATATTTTCACAACACCCGATAGTGCATTCGATGCACCTTTGGCACTTAACTACAATATCGGATTTTTATTTGCTTCCGGTCCATTCGTCCTTAATGCAGGAAAAACAGAAAGATTTTCTTTGGCGATGGGATTCGGGCAAAATCTCAGAGAATTAAGAGTTACAACCAAAGTGGTTCAACAGATTTACAAAGCTAATTACCAATTCGCTGTTCCACCTCCTTTACCTACCCTTCAAGCTTTTGCAGGTGACGGATTCGTACAGCTAACCTGGGATAATGCCGCTGAACGTGCATTTGATCCGATTACTAATAACAACGACTTTGAAGGATACAGGATTTATCGAAGTACAGATCCTACTTTTCTCGATCCGCAGGTAATCTATACTGCTACCGGAACTCGCCCTATCGGTAATGGCAAACCAATCGCCCAATTCGATTTAAAGAATGGAATTTACGGTTTTTCACAAACCACCGTCGAAGGCGTTGCTTATTTTCTCGGTGAAGATACCGGACTTACCCATTCATTTAAAGATACTACCGTAATTAACGGACAGAGATATTTCTACGCCGTTACTGCCTATGACAGGGGTGTTGATTCGGTTCAGATTTATCCTTCTGAAAATGCAATTAGCGTTAGTCAGACTTTAAGAGGCGGCACAATTCTAACGAAGAACGTAGTTGAGGTATATCCCAATCCTCCCGTTGTTGGATATCAGGAAGCTGATGTTTTTAATTTAGTTCATTCTGTCGGTAATGGAACAGGTACCGTAAATCTTAAAGTTCTTAATTCCGAACTTGTACCGGAAAATCATTCTTTCAGAATTGATTTCATTAGTCATGAAGACAGTGCAAGAGCGCAATATTATCAGTTGGTTGATGTTACTGCCGGAGATACACTCTTTATTTTTGGCGATGATTTAAAGGGTGAAGGTACCGGACCAACAGGAGCCGGAATTCTCCCAATCATCAAAACTGACGAAACAATCAAAATAGATTCTGCGAACACCAGGCTCGTGAAAATCAGCTCAACAAATGCACCTTACAAGATCAGATATTCACCAAGTTTACCGAGTAATTTAAGAAGACCGGGATTTCCTGAAAACATAGATATAATCTTCAGCGATAGTTTTATTGATACGTCTGTCGCTGGTATCGGTGCACCCTCCAGACCGGTTAAATTTACTGTAATGGCGCGCACTACAAAAGGTAATATGAAATTAAAATTCAGATACCGAAGCACAAATACTCTTGGTGTACCTGTAAATCATAACGATTACATTGAAATATTAACTGCACCGAATAATCAACCGACACTATTACGGCCAACCTGGAGATTAGAGGTTGACACAACCGGATTAATTGGTGCACAGGTTATTCCACCAACAACAGGTGATATTTATCAGCTAAGAATATTCGTTCCTTTATCTAATCAAGATAAATTTACCTTCATCACCAAGTCACAGCGTGTAGACCCGAATCTTGCAAAAACCAAATTCTCAGAAAAACCATATGTCGTTCCTAACCCTTATGTTGGTGCGGCAAGCTTTGAACCGCAGAGATTTGCTGTATCGGGCAGGGGTGAACGAAAAATAGAATTCAGAAATATTCCGGCTAATTGCACAATACGAATCTATACGTTAAACGGAGAGTTGGTGCAAACATTAATACATGATGGTGATATCAATAAGGGATTTTTATCCTGGAATCTAAGGAATAGTGATCAATTAGAAATTGCTCCCGGATTGTATATTTACCATGTCGATGGTGGTGATGCCGGTAAATTTATTGGCAAATTTGCCATAATTAAATAACAGGTGATTGATATGAAAAGAAAATATTCTAACTCTTTAATCATAAAAGTCTCTGCAATTATCATTTCCATTTTTGCAACTTTACCTGCTTTTTCCCAAAGTAAAACCGGAACAACGATCGGTCAATTCTTAAAAATTGAACCAAGTTCCCGCATAGTTGGATTAGGCAACGCAGGTGCATCATTATATGGAGAAGTTTCTTCAATATTCTACAACCCCGCAAGTCTTGGTCGTTTAGATGGAAGCGACGTTCAATTCACCTTTAACAGATGGCTTGCTGACATAACTTACAATTATTTAGCCGCAGGAATAAATGTGGAAGGTGTAGGAACTTTTGCACTTGTAGGGACCGCACTCAATTCCGGCGAGATGGATGTACGCACTGTTGAACAACCACTTGGAACCGGAGAAAGATTTTCAGTAAAGAACATTGCTTTAGGACTTGGCTATGGTCTGATGCTGACTGATCGCGTTTCTGTTGGTATTCAGATAAATTATATTAACGAAACTATCTGGCACAGCAGTTTAAGTACATTTGGTATAAATTTCGGTGTGCAATATCAGCTTAGCGAAGGAGGATTGACTTTAGGAGCGAGCGTTTCAAATTTTGGTGGACGAGCCGCATTTGATGGGAGAGACTTATACATAAATTATGATTTCGAACCCAAAAAATTTGGCGACAATGACCAACTGCCGGCAGAATTGAGAACGAATGCTTTCTCTTTGCCAACTATCTTCCGTGCTGGTATTTCACATAAATTTAATTTGAGCAGTAATCTTAAACTAATTGTTTCTGCCGATGCTACGCATCCGAATGATAATGTTGAAAGTATTAATCTTGGCGGAGAGCTTACCTTTCTCGATAACTTCTTCTTGAGGGGCGGTTACAGAAATCTGTTTCTGCCAGATGCCGAAGGAGGTTTAGTCCTGGGTAGTGGTGTTAATCTGCAAATATCTCAATCTATTAACATCCGGTTCGATTATGCTTTTGCTGATTATGGAAGATTGAGTCAGGCTCATAGAGTCACCTTAGGTTTAGGACTGAAATAAATCTCAATAGACATAAGATGAAAAAATTATGATTTATCAAATACAGAGGGGGATGAAAATATTTGGGTTAAAACCCAAGAAATTTGGTTGTATATCATTAACCCCACGCTTAGGAGCTGTGTGTTAAAATTATGTGTAAAGTGTTTCAACTCATCCCCCGTCCCCTTCTCTTTCAAAGAGAAGGGGCGATTTCACTCTATTTTC
>JAHJVF010000115.1 GCA_018828505.1 Bacteroidota bacterium
ATCTGCGGCAATCAGCGAAATCAGCCTGCCCGCCACATAGAACCGAAAGAGGCAGGCGGGCGGGAAATATTCTCCCGCCCGCCTGCCTCATCAGTCAGAATATGGCGGGCAGGCAGATTACGTCCCGAAGTTTCGGGATTCGCAGAATAGGTTTTTAGAGGTACCCTTGAGTGTATCGTAACTCTGAGAATGAAGGAGCAAAATTCCACAAAGGGTTTTGCTCCGAATAATTAATTTACTTTATCGTCCTTTGTTGGAGTACTGAATCCAAAACTGCCCGGAGATGATTGTCCTTCAACTTTAATTACCCCAAACCGTTTCTCGAATTTTTCAATATTATCTTTCAAAGCATTCAGAAGCATTTTTGCATGCTGGGGATTAGTTATTATCCTTGCATAAACTTTTGCCTTTGGAACACCAGGCATAACTCGCGTAAAATCAATAATGAACTCTGCAGGAGAATGTGTGATGATAGCTAAATTTGAGTAAATTCCTTCAGCTTCTTTCTCGCCTAATTCAATATTTAATTGTTGCTGGACGTTATCGGCCATAAAATCAAACTCCTATTTGATATGAATTTATTTCTTAAGGCTATCAGCTTTTTCAAATGCTTTCTGTGCCTTCTCGGATTGGCCTAAGTTCGCATAAACCTGGCCTAATCTTTCCCAAATTTTGTAATCATCCGGATGAAGTTCCGCCATCTTCTCAAGATATTTCAAAGCACTCTGAAAATATTTTTTGAAAGTTCTCTCGGTAACTTGATCCTGTTCTTCTTTTTCTCTGACAGCGACTCCCCAATTGATATAAGTTGCGGCTAAATTATAAATAGCATTCTCATAATTAGGATCGACCTCCAATGCTTTCTCAAAATATTTTGCGGCATTAGGATAATCTTTCATTTCGAGAAGCATAGTAGCATAGTTATAATTTGCAAATTTATCATCCGGTCGTTTTTGTACTGCTTCTTCAGCTTTCTTCAATGCGAAATCTCTTTTACCAGTTGATATATATGCATTAAACAAAATTGTAGTAAGAGTTCCATCACCAGGATGAACTTTTAATCCTTCTTCTAAAATTTGAATCGATTTTTGATATTGATTCATTGCGAGAACAGAATCAGATTCATTCTTTGTATTATAATATTTATTAAAAGTGGCTTCAGCTTTAGTATAGAGAATTTCTCCCACAATTTGGTAGCCTTCGAGTGCTTTTGTTTTCTTTATCCACATCTGGCTCGGTTCAAGTGCGCCTTCCATATCTCCGCCAGATAAATAAGCAAGAGCGAGACTTTTATAAGTATCACTACTGTCGGGTTGTAATTTTATCGCCATTTTGAAATCATTTATCGCTTGCTGACGTAAAGTTTTTGCAGAGTCCTGATCCTGCATTTTGTTTGCAGCATTCAAATTTAAAACCGCTGAATTAAAATTTTCTGCCCAGGAAGCTTTCATCATATTGCTTATCTCAGCTTCAAATTTATTTCCAAGTTTTTTTGCACGCTCAAAAGCATCCATCATTCCGGTGTAATCTCTTTTTTCATGCCGCACGTATCCGGTGAGGAACCAACCCTCTTCACTTTGTGGATTTTTTTCTACTTCCTTCTTTAACACATCTTCGGCTTTATCAATGTTTTTCTGCTGAATATAAAGTCTGGCGCTTGTAATCTCAGTCGATGCACATTGATAAGCTGTAAGAGTTAATCCTAAAAAACTCAATAATAAGATGCTTAAGTAAATCTTTTTCATTATAAACTCCGTTTCATTTAATAATTTCTACTGCGAAATTTAACCAAAAGTGCCTCTTTTATCAAATTAGTTTTTTTAGAAAATTTTCTGTTTTTATTGAAAATCTCAGATGTTTAATAAGTTTTTCAGCTCCTCAAATTTGTAATCACTATCTTGAGCCAATTTCCTGACGTGCTTATAAAACTCAAAGATTGATTTGATATACTTATATATTAATTGTTCTTTATTTTCTTTTTTTAGTTTTGCGTTTGACAATTGAGTTAAATATGAATCGATGATACACCTATTGAAAACTAATTGTAAGAATTCATCAAATCTTTCTTTATTGAAATACTTTTCATTCTGGTATTCGTGGACTGAAATATTACTTTGTATTTTTTCATTTTCTAATAATTCAATTAGTAATGTTTTCAGTTCTGTCTCATCAAAACCATTTTGGATAGAACCACTTTCCAAATCAAAGTGTGAATTTACGACACTCAACAAACTATAATATTCTAAAGCTTCTTTTTTACTTTTTTCAGCTAATTTGCTATTGAATAACCACGCTTCAAATGCCGTTAAACTAAAAGATAAATTCTGCAGATTTTTTCCGGTATCGATGAAATCAGAAGTCTGAACTTTGTACAACGACCTTATGTATAGAAATATTGCCAACCACATTGAATCGATCTTCAACATCTCTTTTTGGGCATTCTTAAACCATTTTACTGTTTTTTTGGACTGCTTCAACTTGTTAAAAGTCTGAAGCAAATCTAAGTACAATCGAATCTCATGAAAGACACTTTTAGCAATTTTTTCCCCATTCAACGTCAGTCCTAGATTTTGATTAATGATATCCCCTACTTTTTGAAAGCTCTCTTTGAGTTCGATGATGCTACCTGGATGAATTTCGAAATCCTTATTCGAGTGAACCGAATTAGTAAAAATTGAGAAGTATGTTTCTAAAATTTTTATCAGCTCATCTTGAATCGGAAGCAGTCTTTTTTTCAGCACTTCATCTTGAATTGAATCAACTCCCCTTCCATTGAGTTCATTAGCAAGTGACAGCAACTCTCCGTTGAAATCAAACAGCTCGATAAAATCAAGAAAGACAAAATATTGATATCCGCGAAGTGTTGAGGTTAAACCGTAATCATAGAAATCTTTTCCGGATCGGATGTATTCCTGTTTAGAAATCAAATCACGAAATATGTAAAAATGTCTATCAGAATTTTTTAATAATAGTGCCTCACCTAAATTTTTGGATCTGAGTTCTTTCACACCCTCGCTTTGACCATAATTCTTACCGGTTGAGTGATTAACAGAGCCAGAGTGAGTACTGTAAGAATTATTATAAATAATCAGAGCACGATCATTCCCGGATAAATTGGTGTATGCAAAAACGTCTTCAATAATATTTCCATTGGACTCACGGAAATCATAGAATTCAAAATTTTCAACCTGACTAAAAAGATGTCTCTTCCTTGTGAGCGGAAAAATTTCGTCCTGATGCCGCTGGAGCAAATATTGATTTGGCAATTCATTATAGTAAGCTCGACTATACTCCATTCCATATTTTTCGTGATATCCTTCAATCTGTCCGTGACCGAACATTGGCAATCCAGGTAAAGTAATCATCATAATTGCAACTCCGAAGTATTTATCCCCATCACCGAATTGCTTTACCGCCGTCTCCTCATCAGGATTGCTCATGAAGTTGACATATCTTTTCAAAATTTCCGGATTGAACTCGAGCGTGTTTGTAATTAGATCTCGATACTTTGCGTTTTCTTCTTTCTTCAACATATTCATGAACGCACTGTTGTAAACACGATGCATCCCCAATGTTCTAACAAAGTAACCCTCGAGCAGCCAGAAAGCTTCGGCGAGAAGAAGAGTATTTGGCATTTCGGAATTTATTCGATCTACGACCTCACGCCAAAATTCTTTCGGATAGAGTTTGAAGAAATCTTCACTAGATAAAGAATTCCCAGCACGTGATGGAATATCACCTCCGGAACCAGGCGGCGGGAACCACAATCGCTGATAATGTTTTTGAGTAAGCGTCATTGCTGCGTCAAACCGGATTATGGAAAATTTTCGTGCAACATGAAGGATCATTTGAATCAGAGATTCTCGAACTTCTGATTTTAACAAATTCAATTGAGCTGTATCGTTCCACGGCATGTTCGTACCATCATTGCCGTGATAAATATATTTCACTTCGCCGCTTCGATTATCGATCAGTTGAAAAACAACTGCAGCATCTTTCCGCGACCAATATCCATCTTCAATTCTAATTTGAACCGCAGGATCATCAGATAGATCAATTCCGGTATATGAATAATTTGGAAAGGGACTTACAGGTGTCTGAATAAAATAATCCTGGTGTTCCAAAATCCATCGAGAAAATATTGCCATGTGATTCGGTACCATATCGCTTGCAAGCCGTATTCCGCGGATCTGGCACCTGTAATTTAAATTTTGGAAGGCATCTTCCCCTCCAAGATCGTTTGCAATTTGATAATCGTAAATTGAATAGGCAGAAGACATCGCTTCCGGATTGCCGCTGATCTGCTTGATCTTGCGTGATGCGGAACTTCTTTCCCACACACCGATCAGCCAAAAACCTGTGAATCCCCACTGTGAAATTTGGTCTAATTCCTCATCCGGGATTTGATCAAGACGGTTTATATACCAACCGTATTTTTTTGAAAGTTGATCAAGCCAGACGTAAGTATTTTTTGCAAGCAGAACAACATGCGGCATCCAATCAGTGTCTTGAGTAAATTTTTCCTGTTCAAGATGGATTTTATAGTCTATACCATCTCCTAAATTTTTATCGCCAAAACCGGCTAAATATTTTTCGTCAAATGTCGGAACTTTCGTTTCAGCAGCACCAAATCCTGCTTGAAATAATTTTGCTTCTTCTTTAATTAAATCTTCACTGCTAAGAATTCTCTTTAAAAAATCCGGTGTTAGGATGATCTTCCAGCGAGTTTTAATGAATTTTAACTGTTCTTCTAAGCTGGCAGGATGTTCTAAAATTGGTGCGCGCAGATAATCAAAAATAAATTGCTTCTCCTCTCCGAATACCGGCTGTGTTTGAAAATAAGTTTCCAGTTCATGCAAGACCTGGTTAAAAGATGTATTATCAATTAAAGCTTCGTTATCAAATAATTCTTTTAGCTCCGCATTTGCCGGATTACTATTCGAAAAGTAAAGAAGCATTAACTCTTCCAGTACAATCTCGAGATTCGTTCTTGTACCTGTCGTTCCATTTAAATACTCATCAGGAGTTATTTTTCCTTTGAAGACATCAAGCGGTTGAAATTCATTGATAAAAGCAAGAAGAGTATTGTGCAATTTTTCCTTTCCGACTTTTTCTTCTAAAAAAGTTAAGGCCTTCTGAAAAACATTCGGATTGAAATTCTCTTCGTAAGTTCTAAGAATGAAATGATATATCTCATCGATCAATCCGAGTGCATTAACCTGCCCTGACCGTACTTGCTGAGCAGGACTTCTCTTCTGATTTAATTTGTACGCAAAGTTTTTAACGGATTCAAAATCCGCAAAGATTACATTACCATTTAGCTGAAATAGACTCTCTTCTAAATCATATTTTGAACGAACTTCGGTTCTTATTTGAAAATTACATACATAGTTTCCGCAAGCGGGAAATTTCCCCTGACTATTTTCTGTTTGAGTTATTTCTAATCTTCTCATTGCAATTTCATTCTACTAAGAGGTTTCAAGTTCGGCAAAGTGTTTTGGAAATTAGTTATGGTTCATCCCTCATATCAACTTTTAACATCAAGTTCATAAATCTAATATAAGAACTTGAGATGAAATTAATTAACTAATTGAAGTTACGTAAAATGGTCATACTGAATCCGTCTCCGTCAGCGGATGGACGGAAAATAGAGCTCAAAGATAGTGTAGTTGAATTTTAATAACTTGTCTCGATTTTATCGGAATAACACACCGTTAGCTGTATTAAAGAATATTATTTGAAAAGTTCTGAATGTGAGCCTGTTCTTTCTAAGATGAGAGAGTCTTCTGTTAATCTGTAAATTAAAATCCAATCCGGTTCAATATGGCAATCACGATGATTTTTCCATTTACTAATCAATTTG
>JAHJVF010000116.1 GCA_018828505.1 Bacteroidota bacterium
AATTCAATCATAAATGAACAAAATTTTGTTTTGCTAATTTACAAATATTGATTATTATATTAAAAATATTTCGAGGCAGTTATGAAGCTTAAATTAATAATATTAATGGTTGCTGCATTTTGCATCTCAGCATATTCACCCTCAACACAGGACGAAAACGAACTCAAGTTTGAACTCGATGGTAATTTGTATAAGATGAAAGTTAAAGACATTTCACTTAGCAAATCAGATAAGATCCGAATATCAATTTCAGCAGAAGGTGAAACATCTCAAAAAAAATCTTCTGTTCACCTATTTTTTGATCTTGATGATAATCTTACCCCAGATAAATCTGCGAGATTTGGATTTAACCTGAATGAGATTCTAAAAACCTCTACCGTAAATGAAATGATCAGATTGAGCATTAGCGACGATCGCGCAGATTATAGAAAAAGTACAAGCGAGAAAAGAATTGAGTACGATTTAAAAGGATCGGGAGAACTTAAGATCACAAATGTTTTTGCCGGAAAAGGTGTGGTTGTTATTGGGAAATTCTCCGGAAGCTATTCCACGAAAGATATGACCATTAAACTTCGGAACGGGGAGTTCAAATTCAGAATCTAAGTCCTTCGATTCATCCCGCTGTTTCTTAGCGGGATTCCCTCCTGCCACAAGATAGCTACGTCGTGGCAGGCAGGACTTAGTGCTGAGGGAGCACTTTTCATTGCAACTACATTTACCCCGTTGGATATTTTCTTTTTTGTTACACATCCGTCGTTTTATGGGATTATCCAACGGGGTGAACAAATACGTAACCGTTCGGCTGAGCTCACGACGAAGCCGTAATTGCGAATCGAAACACTAAGCTTCTAATTATCCGTAAGTACAAAAATAGTTGTTACCTTAATTGCATTAAATTCAATTACAACCGGAAAAGAATTAAAATTGAAATCAAAAAATAATACTCCCGCCAATATTTTCAACAAGATATATTCGAATGTCTTTAATTATTCAGAGACTAAGATACTTTATGTAATTACGTTTATTGGATTCTTGCTGCGGTTTGTTTATCTGATAGAATCGCAGTCGGTTCCTTTCTTTGATCGGCTCTATGATCTCCAACTTCTATATGACAAAGCTGCAAAGCTGATTGCTTTAGATAAAAATTTTTTAGGACCTGAATATTTCACCATCTCTCCGCTTTACACTTATTTTTTATCCTTCTTTTATCTAATATTTTCAAAGCAGATCTTTTTAATTCAGCTAATTCAAATAATAATAAGCACGCTCACTATTCCGGTTCTGTATCTTGTTGGAAAAAATTTACATTCGGATAAAGTTGGATATATCGCAGCTTTTTTAGCTGCATTTTTTGGAAACTTTATTTTCTATTCGACCGCGATACTTGAAGTAACTCTACAAATATTTTTGATCTCGGTTTTAATGTTTTTTATCACACAGGATTTTGAAAAACACATTGAGAAGAAATGGTTTTTAATCGGATTGTTTCTTGCATTAGCAGCTTTTACTCGAGAGGCGTTATTAGTTTTTGCACCGATTGCTTTTATATGGTTGCTTGTAAAAGGGCGAACATATGAAAAAATCAAAGCTCAATTCAGTAAAGTCCTTGTCGCTTATGTCCTTGGGTTATCAATTTTAGTCGTACCATTTATCATTAGAAATATTTCTGAAAGTGATAGCTTAATTCTTATTACTCCGACCGAAGGTTTAAACTTTTACATGGGGAATAATTCAGCTAACTCGGATGTTTTCGTAAATCCTGAAGGATTCAATTATTACGAAGATATGGCAGGAATAAATTATCTGAGAGCTACTGAAAAGAAAGACTTTCTGCCTGGTGAAGCATCGATGAAATGGTTTGGGAAAGGATTGGATTTCATGTTGGGAAATCCAATCGACGCATTTTTTTTAACGGCTAAAAAAGCTTTTCTTATTCTCGGGGAGAATGAAAACCCTGAAGCGTCATCAACTGACTATGAATTCTATCGTGAAACGTATTCTAATATTTTAAAGTTGCCATTGGCTAGTTTCTACTTTCTCGTTTTATTTAGTTTAGCCGGATTGACTTTTTTGTGGAACAACAAAAAAAGATTTTCACTCCTTTATTGGTTTATAGCAACAATTATGATCATGCTTTCATTTTTCTATGTATCCGGTAGAACGAGAATGATTTTATCTCCGATGCTGATCGTACTCTCGAGTTATGGTTTATATAATATTTTTCAAATTATTAGAAACGGTAATTATAAAGTTTTAATTTCGCCTGGTCTTTTAATTTTAGGTTTTGTTCTATTTCAAAGCTTTCTTATCCCAAAATATAATTTTCAAAGATACATGGCTTACTTTGATCTAGGTGACTATTTCACCCAGGTGAAAAGTTATGACGTTGCCGCTTCGAGTTACAAAAAATCGATCATGTTTCGCGAACACTATTTAACGCATTTAAAATTAGGGGATGTCTATGCACTTCAAAAAATGAATGCAGAAGCACTTCAAGAGTATAAGGCAGTCCTGGAATTAAGACCTGATTATCCTCCCGCAATTTTCAATATGGCATTAATTTATTCATCAACGGGCAATCTTGAACGAGCAACACAATTGTACGAAAGAGTTCTTCAAGTCGATCCCAATTATTCTGATGCATATCGAAGCTTGGGAGCAATTGCATATTTAAATAACGATCTATCCGAAGCGCTCCGTTATTTCGAAAAATTTCTTGAAACATCCACTGACGAATTTGCAAAAAATAAAATTCTCGGTGACATTGCTTTGATTAGAAGCAAATTATCAGGTCGATAACAAAATCATCTTCACATCGTAGAATAATTTTGTTTACATCACGAAACATACACAAAATGAATTCGTTTAAATCTCCGAAAGAAATCGAAAAGAATATTATCTATGAGCCGAATCAAAACTTGTAGTGAGTCCGCCTCGGCGGATCGAACTAAAGGTGAATTAAAAAAATATAAAACGTATAAATAAGCGATCAGTCAGTTGACTGATCAAAGCATTTTTTATCACTTATGACCTTTTGCCATAGGCATCCCTCACGGGATTTGAGCAGGCTCATCTATAGAGAAAACTCTAATCCGGATCCCGATTACTCTGAAATTCGGAAAATTCAGAATGGAGACATGCACTCATTCAAAAACATAGTTGAAAAGTACCAGGAAAAAGTAAGGAATTTGACTTATTCGATTCTTTGTGAAAAATCTTTAGTTGATGATGTAGCACAGGAAGTTTTTACCAAAGTCTGTCTAAAGTTGAATGGATTTAGATTCGAATCGAAATTTTCAACCTGGCTTTATCAAATAACTCTGAATAAGTGCAGGGATGAACTCAGAAGAAAAACTTTAAAGTCGTTTTTTTTGATTAATGAAGCAGATGAGATTCAACCTGCCAATCACCTGCACGATTCAGTTGAATCGAACGATCTTTCTGAAATAGTGAGAGAACATATTTCACAACTCCCCAGAAAATTACGTGAAGTGGTAATCCTTAAAGACATCAACAATCTAAGCTATAGGGAAATCAGTAATGTTTTAAAGTGTAATGAGGTGACTGTAAAATCAAGATTGTTTAGAGGAAGATTGGAATTAAAGAACAGATTGACTCCATTCAGAAAGGAGTTAGGATTTTGAAAAAAATATCAGACGAAATATTATTTCAATATATAGACAATGAATTAACCGAAGCGGAGCGAATCGTAGTTGAGGAATCGCTTAAAGCATCGGAAGAGCTTCAAAAAAGATTTGAGGAGCTGAAAATTATTACCCGCATTCCCAAATATATTCAACCAATTGAGCCGTCTCCCTATTTTGCCCAGAGGCTGATAGAACACAAGTTAAAATCGAAAAGGTCATTTAATTTTAAGAAATATGCACCTGTGTTTGCGGCTGTTATTCTCACAGCCGCGTTTATGTTGTTTTACAGATACAATCTTTCCGATGTTGATAAGATTGTTAAAGAACAGGGAAGTGATCTTTTAGCTTATTATACACAGAATTTAAAACCTCTTTTCATTAACACGCGGCTTGATGCTGACGACGTTTTTAATTTTGCTTTTAATCAAGTCGTTCCGCTTGATCGAGAGAAAAATCAATATCTTTCTATCGGCATGAATGAAAATGGCAAAGAATATTTTGAGATCAGAAATAATCTCGATGTCAAAAATCTCCATTCGAAAGGGGATTTTGTCAGTAAAATGGATTTAAATGAAAATCAAAGAAAAGAATTCGATCAGATTTTGACCCGCTATGCAAAAAATCTTGAAAGCCAAGTTGTTCTTGGTGAAGATAATGCGATTGGCGTGAATGAAAATCTTTGGACATTAAATCGTGCCATCGCAGCAAATGTTTTACAGTTTGCCGAGAATGCGAGTAAGAAAAATCTTCATCAAATTATAACACCGGCTTTTAATTTTGTGAGCAATTCGAAAGTTGATGATTTAATACACTTTGCCGTGAATAATAAAAGTAACAAATATGTATTGCTGACACCTGATACAATAGTCTCGACTCCTATTGAAATAAATATTGAGAAATATGAAAAGGAACTCGAAGAGCTAGAAAAGCAAAGAGAACAGCTTGTGATAGTTAATGAAGAGACGATAAAAAATCGTAAGTCATACGATGAGGGAATGAAAAAATTATCTAAGGAATTAGATGCTCTGAAAGTAACTATTAGCCTGGATACTTCCGCAAAGGTTTATAAAAAGTATCGTTATAAAACACGGCCATTCAGAATTGAAATAGATAAAGAAAGATTTTACATCGAAATTCCTGAGATCGAAAAGATAGATATTCCGAATATCGATTCAATTTTACTGAACATTGACATTGCACGAGATAAGATCCACACATTCAAATTCAAATCTGACTCAAAGCATCCGCAGAAAAAATTTAAAATCGATCTTAAAATTCTTGGTGATTCATTGAAAAAATTAGATATGCAAATACCCATTTGGTTGGAATGGGAACTGGTTAAAGATTCTCTTAAACAGTTTGATATGAAAAAACTCGGAATAGATTCTCTACTTAAGCATGGTTTGAGGGGATTAGATAAATTCGATTTGGAAAAATTCGACAAACAAAGAGATACAATCATCCGACATTTCGAATTCGATTTTAATAGAAATAATTATGATGAAGAGAAATTAAAAAAAGAGCTTAAAAGGCTAAAAAAAGAATTGAAAGATCTTCAATTCGAATATTTCTTCGAAACCAAACCAAACGAGAAAAAGAAAAAGCGAGAAGACATATAGAAGAATAATCTTTCAAGTTCTGCATGAACTGCCCCATGACATCCTCACAACTGAACTTAAAATCGCCAAGACGCCAGGAGTTTCAAGAAAAGTAATATTGGCAACTTTGTTCCCTTGGCTTCTTGGCGTTTACTCTCTTCCCAAAACCCTTTTGAGAAGACAAACTTTATTTTTAGATTAAGATAAAATCAGCATAAATTTTGCTGGACAATCGATGTAGTTATAAACATAATTCTAATTTTAATAGAGGTACTATGATACTCAGAAAAATATTTTTAATAATTCTTGTTGTTTCGTTTTCATATTCAATTCAAAGCGCATTTGCTTGTACAAATTTTCTGGTTACTAAGGGAGCGAGTAAAGACGGTTCAACAATGATAACCTACACCGCCGATTCGTTCAATCTTTACGGGGAGTTATACCATCATCCTGCCGCAAGATATCCTGAAGGAACTTTGCTCGATATTTACGAATGGGATACCGGCAAATATTTAGGAAAAATTAAACAAGCAAGAGAAACTTACAACGTAGTTGGTAATATGAATGAATATCAGGTCGTAATCGGAGAAACAACTTATGGAGGAAGATCTGAACTTATTGATCCGAAAGGAATAATGGATTACGGAAGTTTAATGTACATTGCATTGCAAAGGGCAAAATCTGCTCGCGAAGCAATTCAAATCATGACAGAATTAGCTGCCGAATACGGTTATAACAGTTCAGGTGAATCTTTTTCAATTGCTGATCCAAATGAAGTTTGGATAATGGAAATGATCGGCAAAGGACCCGGCAACAAAGGTGCAGTTTGGGTAGC
>JAHJVF010000001.1 GCA_018828505.1 Bacteroidota bacterium
AAAAAATATCGAGCTGATCTTATTTTTTGTCCGTTATCCTGACAGAGTCTTCACTAAGACTTTTTCCAAAGATGAGATAAATGAGGCAGGAAAAAAGTTTTCTCGTTTCATTGATCAAATAACTGACAACAATTTTCAAAAAAATTTGGCACATTGTTCAATCTGCGAATATTACACAAGTGGTTCATGTTTGATTTGATCTTGTTGTTGTAATTGTATTCTGTCAATAAACTTTTTGTAAAGATCCGAAGGATCGAGACTGGATAAAAATCCGAAAATGTCATTCCCCCCACCATTCATCTTCAATAGTACGAAGCGGGCCTGCCACAAGATAGCCCGCCACAAAATAGCTATGAATGGGCAGGCTATGTAGTGGCAGGCTGGTCGAGGGAGTCCGTCTCCGTCAAAAGCCTTTTTATTCATATCTTACTTTTATGCCATCAGTTTTATTCAATCTGAAAAAGGAAATGAATCGCTTTATTGAATCACTATCTGATTTGACCTTCTTACTCAGTTTCTTATATCTCATAAGAAGATAGTTTTCTAAGTTACCGGGAAAAACGAATGATACACCGGAAGTCGTGTTGAAATCTTTCAATTGAACGAGCCTAATAAATAATAAAAATCCAGGAATTGCGGTTTTACTCAGGGCAATGTCTGTTAGCATTATGTTATCTTTTTTATTCAAAATATCATTCAAGAGTAATGTATTTTCTGGTTCAGAGATAGAAGTAATTTTGAATAGAGAAGTATATGACGAGAGTAAAGCATTCAATATGTCTCTCTCTATCTCATTCTGCCCGCCTATCTTCTCATGATAAATCTCAATGGTATTCATATTATTCACTCTATATTCGTTAAGAGCAAAATCCATTAAAATGCTTGTTTCATCCTTGCTATCAAATACCAAGGCATCTCTATGAACAATACCAAGTAACCTTGCCGATCTCATAAATACCTCATGGTCAAGACAGGAATCTATTATTTTATGATTTAGTTCCCTGCCGAACTTCCTGTATGTTTTATATTTTTCGATAACGGTCATAGTAATTTTCTCCTCATAAGGTTTCGCCAAGCCTGTTCGGTACCAACGCAGTGCGTCGCCGAACTCTTGACAGTTCAATTTCTTGTGAAGGCGGTGCATTGAGCCCGCCCAACATACCGGTGAGTTCACCCGCCGAAGCGCAAGCGTAGACTGGGCGCCGTTACTACCGCTGTTATGCACCGCTGCCTGAAGCCAAGAAAATCTTGGTAGTCATTCAATATGTACAAGTGAACAAGAGACTGTCTATCTTCATTGTTTTGGAAGCATTAGACTGATTCTTTATCGTAAGATGCAGATATGCATATTGTTCACATGGTGGCGTGAACAGAGACGTTTTCGACATCACTTTGGTAAGACGGAGGGTGTCCTCTTCATTCGGGCCCAATTGTCCGTCCCAAGTTGTTGAGAAAGAAATCGTACCCAACCTTGCATTGGTCGAATTCAGAAACACGTCTCCTTCCGGAATACTCAAGCCAGCCAACGATGATGTTGAACTCTTGTTTTTTGCGAGTAAGACTAATTGACAGAAGATCGGATCTGGTGGAATTACAGGCATCAAATCTGCCGATATATATCTGCTGAGAAATCGTGTCTCGAGATCATCGAGAGCTCCTGGTGATACAGCGTTGTCCTTGCAGTTGAAGAATAGAAACCCAATCAGCAAAATGATCGTCACTCTGTAGAGATCTATTTTGGTCTTTATTATCGGTTCTCCTTGTGTTTGGGTAGTGGCATATAACGTTTTGAGGGTTTAAGAAGTGCGGGATTTCAGGGCACTTACCAGTCCACCGAGCACAAAAGTTTAATTGAAAAACAACTGTTCAATTACCCACGTCACCCCGCATTTATTAAACCCGCTGTTAGCAGAAGTTTTTTTTACTTACTCGTTATTTTCTTTATTAATAAAATTATCGTATCTGTTAAGTTTTGCGAAATCAATTTTAAAGTTTTCGTTGTCAATTTTTGTGATTCTGACACTATCTATTCCTAAAACTTTCAGTTTCTCATAGGTTAGTATTTCTCCCTCTTCTAGTTTCAATACTTTCCGCAACAACCAGTCGGATAATGCTTTGTTAGGGTTTGTCATCAATGCTTTACCGTTTTCCTGACAAACTTTTGCGTTTAATATTTCACTAGTAGGAACCTGCAAGTTAAACGGTGTTTCTCTATCAGGAAAAAAATCTGGAAAGTTTTTATGTATTTGAATCGGTATAGGGATATACACTTCACCAACATCTCTTTTTCTGCCACCGGCATTCCATTGATTTAAACCACTTTTTTGAGAAACATTTTTTCCCCCGGCTTTGCTCTCTCTTAATGAATAAAGAGGGAGAATAACAAAATCTACTCCAGGAACTTCAAATTTGGTAGCAACTAAATGTTGTTGTTTAAAAAGTTGTAGAATAAGTTCCAGAGGATCTTCTAAAATATCAACATCTATTATAATTGCATCCTGAGGTGCAACAAACTTTTTGAAAAGAGTTGTTTTAGAAAAGTTAAAGGAATAGTTATTTTTTTCGTCTTCAAATGAAATGCTTGCGTCTTTACTTTTAATATTCCTTATGTTTTCAATATCTATTACATCGTAAGTTGTTTCAAAAATTTTTAATGCTTTCTCACTTCTTGCCACACAATGATAAATACCCTTGTCAATTCCATAAGTTCTATTAGCAAATGCAATACGTTCATTTCTTAACTCACTTAATTTTATCGCAAGATTTTTGCCTTGTACATTCCGTAATTGTTTACTAAAAGCATTGAACTCTGCAACTTTTTCATGATTTGTTCCTTTATCAATAAAAGTTTTCAGCCCAATTCCTACATTTCCTTTTCTTGCATCATAAGCTAAATCGTCTCTTGATAAATTCTCTGCCCCAAATGCTTTGCAAAAAACATTTTCGGCAACTCTGTAATAAAGATAGGGAACTTTTGATTCACTGAAAAGTTTTGATAGCGAACAAACCGCCTTTAAGTAGGAGAAGTAAAGATGATTGTCGTTTTTATAATTTTGCAGGATACTTATCATTGTGTAAAAATCAATTTACTTTTTGAAATGAGTTTTGCTTCTTTGACTCTCTTTTCTGCGATTTTGCAGAAATCCTCATTTATTTCAAAACCAATATAGTGTCTATCACACTCTATAGCCGCAACCGCTGTCGTTCCGCTTCCCATAAACGGGTCTAAAACTATTTCATTTTCCTTTGAGGTTGTCAAAATCAATGGCTTTATGAGTGAAACAGGGAATGACGCTTGATGTTCGCCAAATGGTTCTATTCCATTTCGGTAAATATCTCTATGATTATTTAATTTTTTAGCAGTTTCTAAATCAAAAAAATATTTTCTTGATTTTACAAAGTGAAAAATATGCTCATAAACAGGATACCGTCTGTCAGGAGAATATGAGGGAACAGGATTTGGTTTTTCCCAAATTATTTTGTTTCGAAGTACCCATCCTTGCTCTTGCATTCCCATTGCAATTCTTTCGGGCAACATTAAGAGTTGTTTATATTGTAAATATTTCCCGTCAGGTTTTACAATTTTATGTTCTTTATAGTGCTTGTCAGTTTTCCTTGCGTAACTTCCTTTGTTTCTTGAAAATCCCTTTGTCCCAAAATAAATATCTCCAACATTCAAATAAAAAGAACCTTGCTGGTGCAAGATTCTTTTAAGTTCACTTGCAAATTTTATAATATTATTTACATATTCTATTGGGTGTTCTTCTCGTCCAAGCGTTTCATTTCCATATACTCTGCAACCAAAATAAGGAGGACTTGTGATTATTAAATGAATAGAGTTATTACTTAAATTTTTTAGAAGTCGTTCGGAGTCGCCACAGATTATTTTATCTAAATATTCGTTGGTCATTTTAAATTGATAAAAGTTATCACAAAAATACAAATTAATGAGGTGTCAAAGAATATCGTTTTTAAAATTTTATGTAAAAAAATTTTCTGCTAACTAGTGTAAGTACGCATTGCGTATACCCCGCCTGCCAAGGTCTGCCTAGACGGATGGCGGGCAGGCCCGCCCAATTTTGGTATGATATACGAACTATTTTCAGACATTGGCGGATAAGCTTTCATTTTTCTTAAACAGGGATTTTTACGAGGCAAAAAGCCCCCTCAAAATCATTTAAAAACAAATTTC
>JAHJVF010000117.1 GCA_018828505.1 Bacteroidota bacterium
ATCCTCCCCGCCTGCCTCGTCGCTATTTGTGTGGCGGGCAGGTACGAGGATCTGTTAAGAATGGTTAGTCTTTTATTTTCTACAAAACTAGAGCACCTATCCGCCTTGGCGGATTCTAAAAACTTTTGACCTCGTAGAGGTCACATTATTGTAGTAAAAGAATTCAAAAAATCCCCAATAATCCTCGTAGAGGATTAACAAAAATGGTTCTTTAAAAACTATATTCCTTTAATATGATATATCCCCAATACATAGCGCGGTAAACCGCAATGGAAGATGTTTAATGGAAGATGGAAAATGGAGAAAATCAGGTTTAAATATTTTGACATAAAAAACAAAAAGTTAGCTGCCAATACTATAGTATAGTGAATACAGGTAGGCATTGTTATGATGAACCTGGAATCTTTCAACATATGCAAAGCATTCGAAAAAATTGTATTTTCACTCTGGATTTAACCAAGTATGGAACAAATAACAAAAGAGACCGCACTAAATCGAATTGCCGAGCTTGCCCAACGTTTCGAGGAGAACTACGAGAATTATAAAAGAGGTTCTTATGATGAAGCAAAAACTCGCGGCGATTATATCAATAAATTTTTCAGAGCGTTAGGATGGGATATTTTCAACGAGCAAGGACTCGATGAATCGTATAGAGAAGTCATCCCTGAAGATAAAATAAAAGTAGAAGGTAAAACAAAAGCTCCCGATTACTGTTTCACAATTTATGGACAAAGAAAGTTTTTTGTCGAAGCAAAGAAACCATCCGTACCAATTAAAGACGATGCCAGTGCTTCATTTCAGCTAAGGCAGTACGGCTGGCATACAAAACTCCCGATCTCCATCATAACAGACTTTGAAGAATTTGCAATTTACGACTGCACAAAAAAACCTTTTCCAAATGATAAAGCTCCGGTTGGAAGGATCAGATATTTAACTTATAAAGATTATGTCAGAGATTTTGATTTTTTATGGAATACTTTTTCAAAAGAAGGAATTCTCAAAGGACGCTTTGATAAATTCACGAAGTCCGATACAGCAAAGAGAGGAACATCAACTGTTGACTCAGACTTTCTCATTTCCCTCAATGAATGGAGAAAATACCTCGCCGCAAGTATTGCAAAAAACAACCATCGTCTAACACAAGAGGAAGTTCAATACGCAGTTCAACAGACTTTAGACCGAATTATTTTTCTAATCTTTTGCGAATACAAACGCATCGAACCATGGGAAAGCCTGAAGAAAGCTATCGAGAAAGGAAATCTTTACAAGAACCTATTTGAGCTTTTTCAACAAGCAGATGAAAAGTATAATTCAGGACTGTTCGACTTCCGTAAGGATAAAATTTCCGAGAAGTTGAAAATTGATGATAAAGTGATAAAAAATATCATCTCAGAACTTTATCCGCCCAATAACGAATATGATTTTTCAATTTTACCGGTTGAAGTTCTTGGAAATGCTTACGAGCAGTTTCTCGGTAAGGTTATTCGAATTACTCCCGGGCACATTGTAAAGATCGAAGAAAAACCTGAAGTGCGAAAAGCCGGTGGAGTTTACTATACACCCGAATACATAGTCGATTACATCGTAAAAAATACCGTTGGAAAGTTGATACAAGGAAAAACTCCGGAGCAAATCAGTGAAATAAAGATTGTCGATCCCGCCTGTGGAAGCGGTTCATTCCTGCTCGGTGCTTTTCAATTTTTATTGAACTATCACGCCGACTATTACCGGAAGAGAAATTATCACGAAAAGAAAATATCCGAAGGATCCTCTGGAAAGGATAATCCGCTTTCACCCGAAGGGCGATTAACAACAGAAGAAAAACGAAAAATTCTGATCAACAATATTTTTGGCGTTGACATTGACCCGCAAGCTGTTGAAGTAACAAAACTAAGCTTACTATTGAAAGCGATGGAAGGCGAAACTGAAGCGTCAATTAATCAACAGCTTAAATTGATCCATAAACGGGTTTTACCAAATCTTGACGGAAACATACAATGCGGCAACTCGCTTATCGGTTACGACTTTTTTGATGACGATCTCGGTCTTGACAAAGAAAATCGGGAAGAACTGAAAAAGAAAATAAATCCATTTGACTGGAAAGCAGCATTCCCGCAAGTCTTTAAACAAGGCGGATTCGATGCCGTGATTGGGAATCCGCCTTGGGTATCTTTAAGTGGAAAATTCGGTAATGATATTTTGAGTTCTGACGCACAACAATATCTGCTTAGTAAATTCCAAGGGAATACCTATATGCCAAATCTCTATGAGTACTTCGTTCACAGGGGCTTAGAGTTAATAAAAAAGGGAGGTTCTTTTTCATTAATCGTTCCAGACCGTCTTGGTTACAATGCACAATTTGTTATTCTCAGAAAAAAAATATTAGATCAATTTGAGATTGAAGAACTTATTTACAAAGCTGAGTTCCCAGGTATTGTTACAGATACATTAATTTTCAGAATTTTAAATTCAATCCAACCAAAGAAATCATATGAAATCAGAGTTGGAGAATTTGGTAAAGAATTACAAATAAAAACTTCTGAAGAATATTTAAAAGACAAGGAATATAAGTTTACTTATGAAACGAGTAATCTGATTAGCAAAGTTTTAGACAAGCTTTTCATTTCAAAAAATTTTGAGCCTTTAGGAAAAATTATCGAAACGACCTCTGGGCTTGGTGGTAAATCAAAAGAAATTACTGAACAACAAAAAAACAATCGCCAAATTAAAATTGTTCGAGGTAGAAGCGTTCAAAAGTATTTTCTCGGCGAAATATTCTATTTTGAATTTATAAGAAAAAACATAACGGGAAGAACAACAGATATAAAGAAATTAGGGGTAAAAGAGAAAGTTCTTTTACGCAAAACGGGTTATCCAATTTATGCAACGTATGACACTAGTAAAATTTTTCCTGAGCAATCCCTTTACTTTCTTTTCGGAAATAAAACAAAACTCTCCCTTAAATATTTTACTGCCCTTATCAATTCCAAAATTTTCCAATTTGTTTATTGGCATCGTTTAGTTACAAATCGAGATAGCACTCCGCAGTTAAAGAAGGTCGACTTAGATCGCTTTCCAGTTTTAGTTCTTGATTTAGATGGTAAATCTCAAAAAACTATCCACGATGAAATCATCCGCTTAGTCGACATACTTTTACAATTGAACAAAGACATACATAAAGTTAAATTGCCATCAGAGAAAGATAAGATTCAAAACCGCATAACAGCAGCCGAGAACAGAATTAACGAAATTGTTTATAAACTGTACGGACTTACAAAAGAAGAGATTGAAACGATAGAGAGCAGCATAAAATGACGTTGGAAGAAACGATCAGAGATTATCGTAAAGATCCCAAGCCCTACCTTGAGATGATGCTGAAATACAGCTATGCCCGGCTTGGCGTGATGCTCGATGTTGTCCGTCAGCAAAAAAAGTTGGCGTACGATCAGCAAAAGAAAGATTCGTTCGAGTGGCTCAACATTCGTGAACAATTGATCATGCAGGCAAGAGTGATCAAAGGTGAAGAAGAA
>JAHJVF010000118.1 GCA_018828505.1 Bacteroidota bacterium
GATTAGTAAAGCCAAGACTTTAGGAATTGAATATTTGGGAATTACAGATCACGACACCATCGGAGCAATTAAAGAAGCATGTGAGATAGGAAATGATCTCGGTGTAAAAATTATTCCCGGTGTTGAGGTTAGCACGGAATATTATAATAAAGAACTTCACATCTTAGGTTACTTTATTGATGTTAATAATGAAAGCCTATTGAATTATCTCACAAATTTTCGGGAAGAAAGAGTAAAAAGAGCAAAAAGGATTATTGTAAAACTTCGGAAACTTGGTTTTAACCTTTCGATGGATGACGTTATGGAAATTTCAAATGGAAGCTCGATTGCAAGAACTCACATCGCTGAAGCAATGGTGAATAAAAATATTGTAGCAAACTACTTTGAAGCATTTGGAAAATTTATCGGGGATTCCGGACCTGCATACGAGAAAAAAATTCATCTTGCGCCAAAGGATGTAATCGAACTTATTAACAATGCACGGGGACTTTCCTTTCTTGCTCATCCTAATAACACGCCTGACGAATATATTCAAGCTCTTATAAAAAGCGGTCTTGACGGAATTGAAGTTGTTCATCCTTCACACGACATATCAAAAGTTGAGTACTACAGAAAGATTACCTCAACTCACTATCTTCTTGAATCCGGCGGATCAGATTTTCACGGAGGATTGAGGAATGATTTCAAAAATTTTGGTAAGTTTGGAACATCTGTTGAGAACATTCATTCAATGAAAAAAAGATTGAACATTGCTTGAGGGACTGCATAATTTTTTTTACCGACTTAAATCACAAATAAAGAGGAACTATCTGACAGTTTGATACAATGCTTAAACATGAGGAAAAAATGATTTATCAAAAATCGATCTTTGTTTTAATTGTTCTTCTCGCATTCAATTTATGTGCTTTCAGTCAAGTCGGTAAATGGCAGAATTTCACAAACATGAAATTCGTCAATAAGATAGCCGTAACTGATAATGGAATTTGGGCAGGAACGAGCGGTGGAGTTTTCTATTACTCTTACAAAGATAAAACCTACCAGCAATTTACAACGACTGAAGGACTCAAATCTATCAATGTAACAGCTGTTGCAGTTGATCATGTCGGAAGGGTATGGTTCGGTTCTGTTAATGGTAATATTGATGTCTATGATCCTTCAACGAAAAGTTGGAACTACATTGTTGCCATAGCAAATTCCGAGAAGACAAAAAAACGAATAAATGATTTTTTAGTAAAAGATACAGTCGTATATGTCTCAACTGATTTTGGAGTGAGCATTATTTATTCGACCAGTTTAACCTTCGGTGATACTTATAATAAGTTAGGAAGTTTTGGTGCCGACCTAAAAGCAAATTCTGTTTTTCTTGATGATACGCTTTGGGTCGCAACGGAAAAAGGTATAGCCGTTCAAAAGGATGGATTATCAAATTATTTGACTCCCGATTCATGGCGGAATTTTTCTACTCTTCAGGGCTTACCGGCTCAGAATGTTACATCACTCATTCGATATAAGGATACTCTATATGCAGCAACTCCGGCAGGACTTGCAATCTTAAAAGATTCAATCTTTACCCGGAAATCAGGACCCCTATTTTCAGCAAATGTTATTGACATGATTTCAAAAGGTGATAGTCTCATTATTGCCACACAGTATGCAGTTCACATTTATTATGAGGGGACATTTACTTTGCAGTATGCTGACTTTGGTGGTCAAATAACTGATATAGCAAAATCAAATTCGTCAAAGAATTATTTTGCTTCTTCGACAATCGGTGTTCCTACACTTGTTGGTTCTAAAATAAGTCTATTGGCCCCTGCAGGGCCCACAACAAATCTATTCCCATCAATCACCATTGATGGAAATGGTAAACTCTGGTCTGCTTCAGGAAAAGATGTTGTTAATCAGGGATTCTATCGGCTTGATGAATCAGGCTGGAAAAATTATCTCGTTAATGAATATCCCATAATGGGAGCAAATGCTTACCACAAAACAATCGCCACTTCAGATAATACTGTTTGGATGTTAGGCTGGGGGTATGGAATACTTAAGATTAAAGATGATAGTTTGGTCATCCGATACAGCAATGCAAATGTCGATTCATTGGTTGGTATCCCAAACGATAAAAATTTCATCGTCATCTCAGGAGTCGCAGAAGATTCCAAGAAAAATATCTGGATATTAAATCGTGATGCAGGAAATGAAAAGATTCTCGGAAAACTTTCAACTGATGGAAAATGGGCATTCTATCAGAATGGATTTAATTCAAAAGCAGTTCTTCTCGATGATATCGTTATCGATAAATATGATACTAAGTGGCTCATAACTGCACTATCTACTCAAACTCCGATAACACAGGGTGTTTATTATTTTAATGAAACAGGCGCGACGTCTAAAACTTGGGGATTCCTAACCTCGTCAAACGGATTGAACGGACCTCCAACAAGTATTGCAGTTGACCTGCGCGGCGAGATTTGGGTTGGAACGAATTTGGGTGTGAATGTTGTTGTTAATCCGACTCAACCTGAACAGAGAGTTACAAGTATTTTTGCGGTTCGTCAGCAGTACATAAACTGTATCGCAGTCGACGGACTCAACAACAAATGGATCGGAACAAGAAACGGAGTTTGGGTTTTGAGTCCCGATGGAAGCTCATTGATCGCACACTACAATACTCGAAATTCACCGGTATTAAGCGACGACATAAAAAGTATTGCAATTAATGATAAAAATGGTTTAGTTTATATCGGAACTGATAACGGATTGTCCAGTTTATATACGATGTCCATCAAACCGTTAGATAGTTTTGAGAAAATAGAGTTATATCCGAATCCATTATACATCGATAATTCTAAAGAACCGAAGCTGACAATTGATGGTTTGATAAAAAATTCGTACATAAAAATTTTATCTGTGGACGGAAACTTAGTTACGGAGTTTTCAACACCTGGGGGGCGGACAGCATTCTGGAATGGAAGAGATAAAAATTCCAATTTCGTTTCTTCAGGAATTTATTTTATAATTGCTTATAACGAAGATGGAGAACAATTAGCAACCGGAAAAGTTGCTGTAATAAATAGGTAACACTAACTAAAAGGGTAGAGTAGTGGATAATTATAATAATGAAATATTCACTCGTATAGTGAAGGCAGGCCGTAGAACTTATTTCGTTGATGTACGTTCTACGAAAAATACGAATGAACTTTATTTAACAATTACCGAGAAAAAACGAACCGATAACGATTCTGAAAAATTTAAG
The DNA here is from genome assembly GCA_018828505.1 of Bacteroidota bacterium. Classification (GTDB taxonomy): domain Bacteria; phylum Bacteroidota; class Ignavibacteria; order Ch128b; family Ch128b; genus JAHJVF01. Next base: position 3,257 of record JAHJVF010000118.1, read on the forward strand.
ATCTTTTTATATAAAGAAGATTTCGATAAATTTTTAGCGGCGTTAAATGAATCGATTCACTATGCTAAGGTGAACGATAATTCGAACGGTCAAGCGAGGAAGGAACTATATACTAATGCGGGATGATCTCTGCTGAAAATCTATCAATTCAGTTTAGCGGTGAATATCTTTTTTATTCTGCTTCTTTTAAAATAAATTCCGGTGATAAAATTGGAGTTGTCGGACCGAATGGCTGCGGAAAGACGACTCTTCTTCGCCTCATTGCCGGAATTCAAGAACCCGAATCCGGATCATTTAATTTTCAGAGCGGCATTTCGATTGGCTATCTTCCACAAGATTATATAAGTGAAGACTCCGGTAAATCTTTATTTGATGAAGTATATCAGAGCAACTCAAAACTTATCGAACTGGAAAATTCGGAAAGAAACTTAATTCACAAACTTCAGAGTTCTCAAGACCAATCACTTATAAAAAAACTCGGAGAAGTTCAGGAAAAGATCCATCACATTAATCCGGAAGTATTTAAAAGCAACATAAAGAAAATGCTAACCGGACTTGGTTTTCAAGAGAATGACTTGAATACAAATGTATCTTTATTCAGCGGCGGCTGGAAGATGCGCATCGCTCTTTCGAAAATATTATTATCAAATCCTGATATTTTGCTTCTTGATGAACCCACAAATCATTTAGATTTAGATTCGCTCGAATTTCTTATCAAATATCTTCAAAGATTTTCCGGCTCGATCATGATCGCATCTCACGATCAACATTTTCTAAACACTGTGACTCATAAAACGCTTGGATTTTCTTTCGGCACTATTATGATGTACAATGGAAACGTAAAAGGTTATTTAGAGGCGGAAGAATCAAAACGCGAACAAGTGATTGCAGCTTACAAAAACCAACAGCAAAAAATTAAACAAATCGACCGATTCATCGAACGGTTTCGTTATAAGGCGACAAAAGCCAGGCAGGTACAAAGCAGAATCAAAATGCTCGATAAAATTGAAAAGATCGATCTGCCAGATGAAGATCATACCATCAGTTTTAATTTCAACAATGTACCGAAAAGCGGGAAGGTTGTACTTCGTCTGGAGAGAGTTTCCAAGTCGTTCGGGGATCATAATGTTTTCGACGAGATAGAACTTGAAATTGATCGAGAAGATAAGATTGCTATAGTCGGAATAAATGGCTCAGGGAAAACAACGCTTTCAAAAATTATTGCAGACGAAGATAAAATTGATTCGGGTGAGAAAATACTTGGACATAATGTAATGGTCGGTTACTTCTCCCAAGATATTGCCGAGAACTTAGATTTGAATATTTCGGTTATAGAGACTGTCGAAAATGTTGATCCATTAAAAAGCCAGAGAGAATTACGAACAATTCTCGGATGTTTCCTTTTTCATGGTGATGATGTTTTCAAAAAAGTGCGAGTCCTATCCGGTGGAGAAAAAAGCAGATTGGCTCTGACGAAAATTCTTCTTCGCCCTTCAAACTTTCTCATCATGGATGAACCAACAAATCATCTCGACATCAATTCAAAGAAAATCTTACAAGATGCACTAATCGATTATGATGGTTCTTTACTTATCGTTTCGCATGACGTAGACTTCCTTGACCCGATTGTAAATAAAGTTATCGAAGTTAAGAACAATAAAATTAGAACGTACCTTGGAAATGCTTCGGAGTATTTAGCCAAAATAGAAGAATCCGGTTCTGATTCGGCAATCGAAACAAAATCCGAAGGATCCTTTGGAGATGTAAAAATCAATCAAAGAAAATTACAAAAAAGAGCAGAAGCAGAGGCAAGACAGAAATTTTATCAAGTAACAAAAGCTGTAAAAGCAAAAATCCATTCTATTGAGAAAGAAATTTCTGACCTTGAAAAGAATAAGAAAAAGATCGAAACGGAGATGAGCGATCCTTCGTTCATCGAAAAAACAAATAACCAAAACATTTTTATTGAGTACAGGGATTTGACCGAACGTCTTCAAAAATTATACTCGGAATGGGAACAACATTCCAATGAATATTTCGAAAAAGAGAACATCTTCTTTGGTAATGAAGAAAAATAATCCGAATTAATGGAGCAATTATTGTCAATAAATCTTCAACATATTGTATATTAATGAAGTGAAAATCTAATTTAATCCATGATCGAAGATCCGAACGAAAATATCTATGAATCTTCCGGACAAAAATTACTTAGATGCTCTATTCACAATCGTATGATCTTTGGAGTGTGCGGTGGGCTGTCGGATTACTTTCGAATTAATTCGGCAATTATTCGATTAATATTTTTGATTTTTTTAGTTATAGGGGGGATTAGTTCTCTAGTCTATATCGTTCTCGCATTTATTATTCCGACAGAAACTGCCAGCTATGAAATTCTTCCCTCCGACGAAATCAAAATTCATACTGAAAAAAAACTTTTTATTGGATGGAGTTTTATTCTTGGAGGGATATCCATTTTATTGATTTATTTTGATTTTTATTCATTTTCGAATTTTATGGAGTTAATTGAGCACAACAAAATTCTTCCTTTCATCCTTATTTCTACCGGTATATTGTTTATTATAAAAAAGAATATATTTAATGAGGAAATTATGAATGCTATTGAACCGAAAAAACTTACCCTCTCCGATAACAAAATGATATTCGGTGTCTGCGGAGGGATTGGAGAATATTTAAACGTCGACCCTACAATCATCCGAATACTCTGGGTTATTTTTCTTTTCGCTTCATTCGGAATTGCTTTGATAATTTATATAATACTTAAATTTATTATTCCGCCTAATGGGAACGAACCAAAAACAAATAGTTGAAAATGGATAGAGACTTTAGATTCTATGGTTACGTGTTCTTACTTTCGGGTTCTCTGCTGCTATTTCACAGCTTTTTGATATTTAATTTTTATCTTGAAAGTTTAATCGGAGCGATTTTTGTTGTAGTTGGATTGAGATTGTTCTACAATAATTACGGCTCGGAGAAGAAATTTGTTTTTATGCTGGGAAATACTCTGTTTTTCTTCGGTGTGTTACTGTTTGTTTCTTCAGAATTTATGGTCCGAATTGATGGCAATTTAATTCTATTTACTCTTTTTTTGAGTCTATCGGCCGGTTTTCTTTTCCTTTTTTTAACAGATAAAAACTTGGGATTGTTGATTCTCACAATTGGATTGTTAAGCAGTTGTATTTTATTTGCTTTTATCGAAATTGGATTTATTGAACCAGATAAAACACTTTACACAATAGATAGTTTTGAGATAATGCTGGCGCTATCAATACTTTTTATTCTGATTGGCATTATAAAGTTACGCGATTTACGGAAATCGTTTCAATAATTTTAAAGTCATTATTCTTCTCCATAGAATTATTTACTATAAATGAGCCTGCTCTAAAAAAGGTCGTTTTACAGATTTTCGGATTGATTTTGAACGATCCGCCGAAGGCGGATTCTTTCCCGCCACTAAATAGCCCGACACGGCGGGTCGTGGCAAGCATCACTTATACCTTTTCACAAAGTGATGACTCTGTCATTTGACCTGCCAGCCATATTCAGCTACAACCTGCCCGCCATGTTCAGCTACGAGAGGCAGGCGGGGAGGCAGGCTGGTTCGGCTCATAAATCATTATAGTGCTTTGTACATTATAAAAAAGATAGATTATATTTTTGAAACGGCACTAATAACTCACCTAAAGATTATTCTTTGACAAGAAAATTAATTCTCCTGAAGAAAATTTTAATCTTACGAAGTTCTCCTTCGAATTATATTCAAGAACCAATCGATCCCATAAGATGCAAATGGAATCAGCACAATTTTCATCATCGTTTGATAACGGGGGAGTGCAAAAAAGATCACAGCGATCAAAGTCGAATAAATAAAAAATAAATAGCTGTACTTATGTTTTTGCCAAGAGTCTGTTTTGATAATTCCCAGAATTGCAAATAATAGTACGAGCAGAGAAGGAAGTAAATAAAACAGATTCTTTGTTCGCGCATCGGATGGATTGATTATCCACAGATGAAATATTTTTTCAAAAGAAATTAGAAACTCCCTGCCTGGTTGATGACGAATCGTTTCCATTCCACGATCAAAATATATTCGATTCATCTCTATTTCGTAGTCATTTCGTCCAATATGTTTTTTTAATTCATTGAAAACAGATTCATCTCCCCAATCACCAATACTGTATGGATTATGTCCTCTATAAAAATTCAATCCACCACTAGTACTTAGCGGAACGTATGAATCAAATACGGCGTAATTCCGAATCTGCCACGGAAGTAGTAAAACTATTACAGTAAAAATGGTTATTAGTGCCGGTTTGATCTTTCTCGCTGCAATTGCGGTGATAGTGAAAATCAATAGGTACAAAACAAATTCCGATCTGAAATAGATCAACGTACCAAAGATTCCACCAAGCAAAAAATAATCTTTTGCTCTTAACAATTCTATTCGATATAAGTAAAGAAGAATTAATATTATGCCGACATGATAAACAATAGTTGGTCCAATTGTATTAGCAACGTAAACGAACTCGGGAAGGATTGATGTTAAACCAGCGGCTATCAATCCGGAATTTCTCGAAAAATATTTTTCAGTGAATTTATAGACCAGGTAAACTGTAGATGCACTTAAAAGAATTTGGAACAAAAAAATTAAAATGTTACGAACCAGAATTTCTTTAAAGAACATGAAAGGAAGTAGAAAAAAAACGTAGCCCGGCGGCATATATGCTGATGGATATGCATAAGCAAATCCATCAATTTGATATGCTAACGAATATCCTTTCCCGCTTAAAAGGTTTTTTAGGATATCTCCATATTCAAAATAATTTTCTATTCTTAGGTCAGCGAATATGAGCAGATATATTAAACGTACAATAACTGCAAAAACAATTATCGCCAGAATTTTATTTTGAAAGAGATTTTTGAACATAAAATAGACTTTTACTGATAGACTATTTTAACCTCATTTACTCACGACTATTTTTGTAAAATCATTTTTTTAGTACTGACAAAATCTCCTGCGGTTACCCTATAAATATATACGCCGCTCGGCAATTGTCTATCCGTCGGCTGACGGACAATTGTCCATTTGACTTCATACGAGCCGGGTTCTTTAACTTCATCCACAAGTACCGCAACTTCTCTTCCCAAGATATCATAAACTTTCAGTGTTACATTATTGGTGTTTGGAATTCCCGCCTGCCTATTTGCGACTGACGAGGCGGGCAGGTGGTATTTGATATTTGTGCACGCATTGAATGGATTCGGATAATTCTGAAAAAGCAGAAAAGATTTTGTTGTTGTTCTTGTTTCCACACTGACGTACTCTGTAAGAATTTCAGTCATTACACTCCCGCTTGAATAAGGAGTCGAAAAATTTAATATTTTTCCAATTGTTGGAACAATATCCGGGATAGTCTTTTTTATATTGTAACGAATTCCTCGTTTCACGTCATTTCCGATAGCCAAGAACATTATATGCCGACATCCCCAACAACCATCTCCATGCCCGATGAACCCAGAAGATATTCCGTTCAGGTGTCGACCGTGATCGTTAGTAATGAAAATGTTTGTTTTATTTTTAAATGAAGAGTCCTTCTGAACAAAATCCCACAGTAAGCCAACAATACTGTCTGCAATCATAATTGAATTTGTATAACTTTGCCAATTTCCGCTGTGTGCAAAGTGATCGACATCGGCTAAATATATAACTGAAAGTCTTGGATGATATGTTTCTAATTTAGATTTAGCATTCAGCCAAACATTGATGTCTCTCTCGCCTTCAAGAATATACCACGGCCAAAAAGATTCTCCGTAATCAGGATGAAAACTTGGTAACCACGGCCCATTTAAATTTTTAAGAATGTACATTGCTTGTGTTTGATTTACCGAATGAGTTTTTCTAAAATATTCCCACACAGTTGGCACGGTAGCATATTGTGTGCTGAAACCATTAATAATTGTGTCTTTTGGTTGCGACCATGAGCCACACCAAATTGCAGGGACTCCTCTCTTTGTTACTGTAACTCCGTCATTAATGAATGAATCAATGACTACTCCTTGTAAGCTGAGAGATTTCATTCTTGGAATAAATTGACCGGAAGAATCGCCGAGAGTTTCTGAATATCTGGCACCATCGATAATAACTAGAATAACATATTTATCCGGAACTTGTGCAATAACAAGTGAACGAACAATAAAAAAAATTAATAGAACAAAATACTTTTTCATGGAATTACTTAAGTATGATGAATTTTTTTATTTCTGAAAAAACTTGTCCTGAGCTTGACGAAAGATTTTGGGCTTTAAGTTGATAAAAATATATTCCACTTGATAATTGATAATTGACAATTGAGAATTGAAAATTATAAGTCCCAGCGAGTTTTTCTTCATCCACAAGTGCCGCAACTTCTCTTCCCAAGATATCATAAACCTTCAAAGTAACGAATGCAGAGTGTGGAATGCTAAAGTTTATTGTTGTAGTTGGATTGAACGGATTCGGATAATTCTGTTCAAGCTTGAATTCTTTTGGAAGCGATTCCGCAAGTGTAACATCGGTAAGAGTGAAAGTTACTTTAGCCAACGGTTCGCTTTCGTTATGAAGCTTATCCATTGAAGTAACTATGTATGTATAGGGTGTATTCCAGGCAACAGAAAATACATCCATGTAGATGGTCGTGTCAGTTGCCAGAATTTTTCTGATATATCTTGGATCGTTAATATTAATCGTATCAGGAGATGCAGCGCGATAAATAACAAAATACTTTGCTGCATCACCGTCCGATGCCGGCAGAGGTTTTTCCCAATTCAGAGTAATGCTGATTGAATTACCAGAAGCGGCAAGATTAGATGGAGGTAAAGGAGGAATTGAATCCTTCCAAGGCATCGTCGGTGGAAGTGCGGGATATTTATAAAGATCATTTCGCAGAGAGTCTTGA
>JAHJVF010000119.1 GCA_018828505.1 Bacteroidota bacterium
AGACTTTAGATACCCGTTACAAAAATTGATATAAGGGTACCTCTAAAAACCTATTCTGCGAACATCTGCGGGAGAATATTTCCCGCTGATTTCGCTGATTACCGCAGATAAAAAAAATCACGTTCAGTTTTTAGAGATGCCATTTATTATCTCGCGTGAGTTTTCTTGAATAAAATTACAAATCTGTTTAGCTAAGAATTTCGATAGAACATTTGGCAAAGCCACCACTTTGTGTGATGACGCGGATTTTAAATTCGTGTTGATCCGATTAATCCGTAAACTTCGGGTTCTATCTCTCCCGCTATGCAATTTTTATTTTAAATAGATCATCTTTCTGGTAAATCTCCTACCATTGAATTCTGCGGTATAAAAATAAATTCCAGAAGAAAAAATATTTTGATCCATCGAAAAAACAAAATGGTGCCTCCCTTTCTTTAGAAATCCATCTTTGATTACGACTTTGGTCTGCCCGAGCACGTCTGATACATAAAGCCGCGCATTACCATCTTCGGGTAAAACAATCTCGAAATTTGTAGTGCCATTAAATGGATTTGGATAATTTTGGGATAATTCTGCTTCGATGAAGTTTTCATTAGGAGGGACAAAGCCTTCCAAGCTTTCCGCATAATTTTGAAGTGAATTGCAAAGATTAAAATCGTTTGTCCAATTAATTCCGAAACCGTCTTTGGTTTCAAATATCGGATGAGAATATTGCCAGATCATTCCTTCACTATTAAGAGAATTCTTAATCACATTAAGCCATTTATTTATGAGAGAGACGTTTTTACTTTTTGAACCGAACTCACCGATGAGTAATGGTTTTTTATTCATTTGAGAAATTCGGATATGATCTCGCAGCCAATTTACTCCTGCTTCTTCACTAAAACCCCACGATTCAGGATAGAGATGTACAGAAGCATAATCCAAATTTGTTATCAAGCTGTTCATTTGAAAGCTAACACCATAACTCCCGTCAAAAAGATCTTTTCTGCTGTTATAAAAATAATCATACGACGGATAAAAATTGGGTGAGATATCCATTCCCTCTTCACCGCTTCCGACCATGTGGTTTGAATCCAGCGATTTCACAAACGCTGACATTTCCGCCAACCATTCACGAATTAGATTTCCACTTTTATCTTTCGAACGGGGCTCATTTATTAATTCCCAGGAAAAAATAGTCGGATCATCTTTGTATTTAAATGATGTGAATGTGTTGGTTCTGTTCACTAATACAGTCAAATAATTCTTGTACCATGATTTTATCGTTTCGTTGGTGAAAAAATCTTCATGCACGAAAGTTTTTTTGTGGATCTTTTGCGTGTTCGCCCACTTAATAAATTGTGGGATGCCTCCATAATGTTTCCAATTATTAGCTAAGATTAAAATTAGCTTCAATTGATACTGGTTTGCTTTCATCAAAACATAATCTAAAGCTCGAAGAGCATTTTCATTGAATTCTTCTGGAGACCTCATAATCACCGCAGGATCTAGCAAATTGTCAGATTCAAAATGAGCGCCAATTCTAACAACTTTGACTTTCATTTTTTCCAAATCTGAAAAGACCTCGTCGACGATAAAATGTCTTCCGTAAGCTACCTGCTGAAAAAGATAAGTCGCATTTGCTCCAAGGAAACGAAATTGTCTCCCATCTAATTCGAACCTTGAACTATCCACTTTAACGAAATTATTTTGTGCCAATAGAAGACCTTTAAATAAAATTATTACTAAAAGAGTGTAAGTCTTATTTTTCAATCGGTTACAATATCTCTGAAAGTTTTATCTTTGTATAGCATAGTATAATTTAATAATTACCTTGATTAAAAAACTTACTCATTCACAGATATCTGAAAAAAGACTCTCGACTGAGACTCTACATCTATCTGATAAATTTCCTTTATATGTTTTATTAGACAACATTCGCAGCATGTATAATGTTGGATCCATATTTCGAACTTCAGACGGCATAATGATAAAAAAACTTTTATTAACCGGCTACACACCAACTCCCGAAAAGAAAGAAGTTCTCAAGACAGCTTTAGGTTCAGCCGATAGCGTGGAATGGGAGTACATCAAAAATCCAATTCATGCAATTAAAAGATTGAAAGATGAAAAAATTAAAATTGCCGCCCTTGAGCTGACTAATAAGAGTAGAAACTATACTGAGGTGACCAAAGATGAGTTTCCGCTTTGCTTAATTGTTGGGAATGAAATTACCGGAATTCAGAATTCAATTTTAGAGCAATGCGATTTCTCAGTTGAACTTCCGATGTTTGGCATAAAGCATTCGCTCAACGTGGCAGTTGCGTACGGAGTTGCGGTTTATGAGTTGCGAAGGAAATACTTTGGTTAAATCAAAAAGTAAAGATTAAAATGTATAACTACAGATGAGCCTACTCAAAAAAGGATAATTTCAATAACCCGCCACGGCGGGTTTTGAAATTGAACCAAAAACGAATCATTGATTTTCAATTTTGACCTTTTTTGATTCGGCTCATAGATTAAATATCAAAATGGAACTGTTTTAGATCAATAAAAAATTTAATTAAATAACGTTTTGAATTTTGATTTGTAATTTTGCTTTTTGTCCGTCAGCTGACGGAGACGGATTATCTTTGAATTAACGATGTTATTTGTGCGTGAAATAAATTCTGCCCCCTTCTTCCTGATGAAGAAATATTACTCCCACTCTCACAAGTTTAATCAAAATTCTTTGTGCACGTCTTTCAGATATATTCACAAGCCTGCTGAAATCTTTTGTTGAAATTTTTTCATGCTTCTCCAAATAATTGAACAACGTTTTTTCTTTCTCTCCAAAATTGAATTTCATCACTTCAAAATTTCCGAAAGATGTGTGAAGAAACTTTATCATTTCTTTGCTCGCCTGCACACTTTTTGAATTCATTCTGATGAAAACTTTAGCAGTATTGTAGTTAATTTGGCTTTTAAAGTCTTGAATTCGGTGCGGTTTTGTCTTGCTTTCAGGTATTTCAGAAATCACCACGTCTTTACCATACAATTCAATTACCGATATATTCAAGTTAACTGGAGGCTCGCAATACTCCCTCGAAGTTTGAGAAACTAAATACGCCGTTTCTTTCTCACTCTGAACGCCAACAATTGAGCCGTCATCGTCTACTCCAAAAAATATTTTTCCCCCTTTAGAATTTGCAAACGCAATTATTTCTTTGGCGATTTTTTCATCAGTTGAGAATTTTCTTTTAAATTCAGTATGGGAATTTTCCCCTTCATCAATAATTTTTTTAGCTTCACGTGCAGTCATTTTATTATGGAATTTCTGCAGAAGACATTCGAGCTAAGACTCTTCCTTTTCGGCTCAAAACAAGACTTCGATTATCGGTTGGTTTGTTTTTCAATGGAGAAGGAATAACTGCAATCAATCGAGCGGCTTGCTCACGAGTTAAACGCTCTATATCTCGATTGAAATATTGATTTGACGCTTCACCTATTCCGAAAACACCATTTCCTAATTCAATTATGTTTAAATATTGTTCGAGGATTTCTTTTTTCGATATTTCTTTTTCCATCCGCATCGCCACCAGAATTTCTTTTGCTTTTCTAAAGTAATTTCTTGATGTGGTGAAGTAAATATTTTTTGCTAACTGCATGGTAATGGTACTTCCACCACGTACGATTTTGCCTCGACGTTTATTTGCCCGCATGGATGCGTTTAAGTTAACCCAATCTATTCCCTTATGATGCATAAACGATCCATCTTCCATCGCAATTGCTCCCTGCTTCGCAGAGATTGGCATTGAATCGTAATCAATCCAATCTTGTGATGGAAAGTAGATAAAATAATTTTGAAGCGCACGCTGTTCCATTACTCCAGAAATTCTTGTTGAAAAAATTTCCAGTGTGGGAATGTGAAAACCCGGAATTGATAAATAAAAGACTACGAAAAAGAAAATGAATATGGATTTTATTTTAGGTTTTGATTGAAATGAATGATAAAATCGTTCAAAAATTTCTTCAAGCTCAAATCTTTTTTGAATAATCGAATTGTTCACTGATCAATTTCAAGACTATCTTTTTTAACTTCAATCGAATCGATTTTCAAATTAAGTGAATCAAGAGGCAACGTCAGACTATCTAAAATTCCAGTTGTTCCATCAGTCTTATCTTTCTTAGCAGATTTTGATTTCTTTTCAGCCTCTTGTTTCTTTTTCTCTTCATCTGCTTTCAGTTTTTCTTCCAATTCTTTTTTCTTTTTTTCCTCTTCAGCTTTCTTTTCCTGTTCGATTCTTTGCTGCTCCGAATCGTATGCTAGCAGTTTTTGATTGCTTTTCTGAGCATAAAGACTAAACGGAAATTTTTCTTTTAACTGACGATAGGCTGATGCCGCAGAGTCATACATCTTCAAAATTTCTTCATAGATATGCCCGATCATTAAATAAGATTTTGGACAATAATCAGAATTGGGATGATTTTGGATCAAGTACCAAAGCATTTTAATCGCTTCGCTGTGCTTTTTATTAATGTTTAATTGTTCTGCCTGATAATAAACATCATCGGGTTTTTCCTGCAGTGAGGGTTTAGGAGGAAGATTCAGTTTCTTAGCGATTGTATTGACGATTTCATCCGTCGGATAGCGATCATAGATCAGCCTAAATAGACTATCAGATGTTTCTTTCGAACCGTAGACATCATGATAATTTGCCAATGCATATAGAGCTCTTTCTGTAAAAGACTCATTTGGGAAGGAATCGACAACAAATGTAAAATAAGTCAACGCCGAGTCGGACCACTCAAATTCAGAATAATATAATGAGCCAAGATCAAACTTTAATTTAGCCACCACGACTTCCACCGAATCTGCATTATTCAAATTATTTAAATAGTTCACCGAGTCTTTCGACAGTTTCATAATTTTTAAACTGTCAGCCGCTTCCTTTTCTTTCATGAAGATTTCCAGATCAGCCACATATGCCGAATCATTTAACATTGTTGAATCGATTTCAAAAGTATCATAAATTGTTTGAACCGTATCGACAGGGAATGTTCGAAGATTTGTGATCTGTTTATTCAGATTATCGATATTGTCCCAAATGGATTTCCGTTTAGAAAGTAATGTACTTTTCTTTGTTGCATCTTTAACAATTTCCTGCGACGCTTGCGAACGTGAAGCACGGTCGTAAAAGTATTTGGCTGAATCGAAATTTGCAAGATTTGTTTCAATATATTTAGCGAGTTGATATTGAGCATTACCGCCGCTTTCTCTCGCTGCAAAACTTGTATCCACATAATGAAATTTGTCAAGCGCCTCATCAGTTCGATTCTGTGCCAAAAAGTTCATGCCCATTTCAAAATCCACTTGATCATAAAATTCTTCGTAAATCGATTCTGACTTTAAGTCTTCAAGCATTTCTATTCCGATATCATATTTTTTCAACATGCGATTCAATTTTGCGAATTCGAGTTCAGATCTGAATAAAGTCTTATAACTTGGCGAGAAATCGTTAACATCCGCAAATGCTTTCACAGCTTCTTCGATCTTATTCATTTTCACGTAAGTAAAACCTAACTCAAGCATGACCTGACTGGACTTTTCATCATCGTTCGAGTGCTTTATGAATTCATTGCCGTATGAGATTACTTTTTCATACTCGTTTTTAGCTATATTAATTTTCATCAATTCTAAATATGCGTCGGCAACGATATCTTCTTCATCTTCTTCTACAGCAAAGGTAATTAAATCATTAAAATGCTTTATCGCCTGCTCAAAGTCGTTAGAACCGGCAATTGATTTAGCCAGCCAAAATCTTGAGCTTAGATTAAGCGAACTATTTGGAAAATTATCCCGCAATTCTGAAAATTTCCGAATGGCACTTGGATATTCTTTCTGATAAAAGTAGCATTGCCCGATCATCATAAGAGCATCATCAACGAATGAGCTGGTACTGCTATATTGAAGAATTTTCGAACACTTTTCAATCACATTGATAAATTTAGTGACTGCACCACCGGGCGGAACATAAGGTTTTGTTGAGAATATTTCCGATTGCTGCTGTTTAACCTCAGTTACGGCTTCGTTAAAAGCTGTTCTTGCATTATAATAAGTATTAAAGTAAGTCGTAACATCCTCAAATACTCCGCCGAAGAAGTCTGAAACAGCACAGGAACTAAAAAGAAAGGTTGTGAAAATTACAATAATAATTCGATGTAAGCTCTTCATTTCTACCACTTTGTTGCTTCTCAATTGAATTTAAGTTATCGAAATTTGTTTCAATAAAGATCGTTCAATTATATATTTAATTACAAGTTAAAGATTTGAATGTAAAACGTAACTACTCAGCAGCCACATAAATTGTAATTCAAAATATGCCACTGCCAAAGGCATCCCTACGGGAAAAGACATTCACCCCGCCTGCCAATACATAGCTATCTTGTGGCAGGTTGGATATACATTTTTAATATTCGTTTCGTTATCCAACGGGGCAGAGACTCAATCCGCCGAGGCGGACACTAAGTTTTACTAATAAGTTCTTTGTGCCTGCACACCGAAGTGATTAAGTTCAACCCTGCCAATACATAGCCTGCCCATTCATAGCTATGTTGTGGCGGGCTATTTTGTGGCAGGTAAGTTTCGGCACACAGGTGTGCTTCTTAGTGCCTTTGTTTGTGCCGTGAAGTTAAAGAAAAGCTCTTTGACATGCTGTAATCAAGATGATGCAATCTCTCAAAAGCGCTAAGAGAGACGAAGTGTCGGTAAAGTTGTTCAGGCGAATTTGCCAAACCACT
>JAHJVF010000120.1 GCA_018828505.1 Bacteroidota bacterium
AACATTGCAAAAGATTTCCCTCGTGGTTATTTCCCTCGATATTTTTATGAGGAAAAATCTTACTGGACGGTCATTGGTGTAAGCTCAGATGTGAAAGAAGCTTTAATAAATGAAGACGGTATGGTCGAAGTAGATAAAGAAAGACTCTCTATCGAACCAATGCTGTCCATTGACAATAAACTTATAACCTGGAATGAAGCTGATAAAAAACAGTCTCTCGAGAAGAATTATCTCCCGATTCCAAATGTTGTATGGGATGTGAATGGACTGAATCTTGAAATAAAAGCTTTCGCGGCTGGAGAAGCCAATAAGAACTCGGTTCTATATCTGATGTATAAACTTTCTAACAAATCAAATGAAAAACTTGAAGGCAGACTTTTTTTGCTCATAAGACCATATCAGGTTAATCCTTACTATCAGGAATTAAATTTAACCGGTGGTGCATCGAAAATTTATTCTATTAATATTTCTGACGACCTGATGCAGATCGATAATGATAAATTTATTTATTCACTAACTCCATATAACTCTGCCGGTGCAATGAGGTTTGAGGAAGGTAACATTGTATCATCATTAGCAAAAGGAATAAGTCCTTCTTCCCCCATAGGGGTGCATTCGCAAAAAAATATAGAGGACCAACTTAAACTTGCCAGTGGTGTATTTGCATATGATTTCGATCTACAACAGAATGACAGCAAGCTTGTTCTTCTTGCGGTCCCTTTTTATGGAAATGAATTAGGACAACCTATCTTTAAAGATGAAAACTCAAACATAAATTTAGTTGAAGATTTACTTTTCCGGACAATAAAATTTTGGGATGACAAAGTATCGCAGATAAAATTTAACCTTCCGAAAAGTGCTGATAAAATTATCAATACCTATAAATCGAATCTCGCTTACATATTAATCAACCGAGATAAATCAGGAATTCAGCCCGGTTCAAGATCGTATGAAAGATCGTGGATACGAGACGGCTCTCTCACCTCATCCGCACTTCTTAAATCCGGGATAGTCGATGAAGTACGAGAGTTTATTGATTGGTATTCAGAGTATCAATATGAAAACGGTAAAATCCCATGCGTGGTAGATACACGTGGACCCGATCCGGTCCCCGAACACGATAGTCACGGAGAATATATTTTTTTGTTGAAGCAGTTCTACAATTTCACAAAAGATACTTCTGTTCTTTCAAAGCATAATACCCAAGTAAATAAAACAATCGATTACATTCATTCACTCATAAATCAAAGGTCAACCGATCATTTTAAAAACGGAAATGACAGTGTGCGTGCTTATTATGGGATTATGCCCGAGTCAATCAGCCACGAAGGATACTCCGCAAAACCGATGCATTCTTATTGGGATAATTTTTTTACGATTCGGGGGTTAAAAGATGCCGTGGATATTCAACTCATTCTTGGCGATCAGAACTCTTACGAAAAAATAAAATTGATAAGAGATAAGTTTAAAACCGATCTTTATAATTCACTCAATCTTGCAATAAAAACAAGAAATATCGATTACATTCCGGGCTGTGTAGAACTCGGCGATTTCGACCCCACATCAACAACTATTGCCCTCTATCCTTGTAATGAATATCCAAATCTTCCTCAGCCTTATCTGAAAAATACTTTCGATAAGTACTACCAGTTTTTTCAAGACAGAAGAGATGGTAAATTGGATTGGGTTAATTACACCCCTTATGAAGTAAGAACAATCGGTTCATTCATATTTCTCGATCAACCGGAAATTGCACACAAACTTATAGACTTCTTCCTCAAGGATCAGAGACCGACCGGTTGGAATCATTGGGCTGAAGTAGTGTGGAAAGAATACCGCAAGCCTGCTTTTATCGGAGATATGCCGCATACATGGGTCGGTTCTGATTTTATCAATGCTGTACGTGCAATGTTTGTTTATGAAAATGATTATGACACTTCTCTCGTCATCGGTGCTGGATTGTATCAGTCCGCCGAAGGCGGATGGATCGATTCTCCCGGCGGAATGTCTATCGAAAATCTTCCAACATACTTTGGTGAATTATCTTATCTGATAAAGAAAAGAGAAGACCATTATGAGCTGCGAGTATTCGGTGATTTAGAAATTCCTTCCGGAAAAATTATCCTCAAGAATTTTAATTCATCAAAAGTCCCAAAGAAAGTTATTATAAACGGAATTGTATCAGAGAACTTTTCGAATAAACAAATTATAATTAATCAGTTCCCTGCTAAAGTTGAAATTTATTATTAGGACATCTCTAATAACTAAAAAATGAGGACTATCCGAAGGATTCCTTTGGAAAAGTCCATCCCGCCTGCCTCATCAGACTAAGATTGGCGGGCAGGAATGAACGGATTTCTTTTTTAACCCCACGCTTAAGCGTGGGGTTATTTAAAGCCCTATCCAACAAGGGCTTTAGCCCAATTGATTTGCCGCCGTTGATTAAAACGCAAATGGTTTTAAAAAATAAATTTATAGTTTTTAGAGGTGCCAATTAGTGATGAAAAGAACTGACATTAAATCCCTAAACGGCAACCTGCCCGCCTCATATATACCAAGTAAGCAGGCGGGATGGAATTATATTACTGACAAAAAAAGCAAATTAACTTTTGAAGATGTAAAGAAAATTATTGATCGAACTGACAATAAAAATTTTATGGATATTCCTGTTAACTGGCAGTTAGCGGGACTAAATAACTATTCCGGTTCAGTTTGGTTTTACAAAACATTTGATGCAAGTAATTACGCGGGTGATTTTTTTATTCTTGAATTTAATGGCGTTGATTACTTTACCGATGTTTGGCTGAATTACAAATTTATCGGTCATCACGAGGGCTATTTTCAGAAATTTATTTTTGACGTTACCGATAAAATCAAAAAGGATAGAGAGAATCTTCTCATTGTAAAAGTAACTTCACCATTGGAAGAGCCAAAAACTCTCTGGCCTCATAAGAAAAAATTAATCAAAGGCATATTTAATCATCACGATTGCAGGCCCGGCGGCTGGGATTATGAGCACGGTCAAGATATGAATACTGGCGGTATATGGAATAATGTTAATCTTTTTATTGCCGAAAATTTATTTATAACTAATCTCCAAATTATTTCAAAGCTAAACCAAAACTTCTCTAAGGCAAGGGTAAAACTAACAGTTGAATATTTATCGAAGCTTGAAACTCCAAGAAATGAGAACCTTCAAATAAAAATAATTTCGCCTTCCGGAAAACAAATGCACCTCGATAAAAAAGTTTACTTAAACACTGGCGACAGTTCTTTTGAAGTTACATTTGATATTGATAATCCTGAACTATGGTGGACGTGGGATACGGGAAAACCTAATCTTTACCGAATTTCTCTGGATGGCAAAATTATTCCTTTGACAGAAGAATCATTCGGCATAAGAGAAGTTAAATTAGATAAACATCAAACATTCTTTCTTAATAGAAAAAAAATGTTTTTACGCGGAACGAATGTAATACCAACACAATTCTTATCCGATCTCACAAATGCAAAAATTGCAGAACAAATTAAATGGATTAAAGAAGCTAATATTAATGCAATCAGAGTTCACGCACACGTCAATAGAAAAGAATATTATGACGAATGCGATAAACAAGGAATTCTCGTCTGGCAGGATTTTGCTTTGCAGTGGACTTATGATGAATCCGAAAAGTTTAAAAGAAATGCAGTATCACAAATTAAAGATATGGTATTACTGCATTTCAATCATCCTTCAATTGCTTTCTGGTGCTGCCACAATGAACCTGGAAATCAAATCAAAACACTTGATCCTTTTTTATTTTCAGCAGTTCGGAGCTTAGATAACAGCCGAATTATAAGAATAGCTTCGAACTATGAGGAACATCCATACGACGGATGGTATTGGGGAAATAAAGAACACTTTGCGGCACGTCCAATGGGACCGCTTGTTACGGAATTTGGAGCACAAGCTTTACCAGAATTATCATCATTGAAAAAAATCCTTTCAAAGAAGGAAATTGAAAAACCTATTTGGGAAAAATGGAAATATCACAATTTCCAATTCGAACAAACTTTCCACATTGCAGGAATCGATAAAGGAAAATCAATCAACGAGTTTATACGGAACTCACAACAATATCAGGCCGAACTGATCCAAACAGCAATTGATTTTTACCGCCGGGGAAAGCACGTTAATATTACGGGCTTGTTTCAATTTATGTTCATAGATTGCTGGCCCTCAATAACCTGGTCGGTTATTGATTATTACGGTAAGAAGAAAGCAGGTTATTTTGCATTGAAAAAAGCTTTTCAACCTGTTTATGTTTCAATTAAAATAATGCGGAAAAAATATTTTACCGGTCAGAAACTTAACGTTGATATATGGATTATTAATGATCTTTATAAAGAATATAAAAATTGTAAAGTTGAATTCGTTCTGAACTTAAAAACTTTTGCCAAAATGAAAATTCCTGCGATAAAAGAAGATTCCATTCAACGATTCTTCTGGGAACAGAATGAAATTTATCTCCCCAAAAAAATATCAACGGGGGTTCACAACATTATTGTTTTATTGAAAAATCAGAAAGGAAAGGTTTTATCTGTTAATGATTTTAAGATTGAAATCGAAAAACAACCTAAACTATAAAAGAAAAAGAACGTCAATGCTCGCTCTGATAATTACATTTTTTGTGTTGAGTGATTTAATTTTTGCTCAGGATATTACACCACCAGCTACTCCGGAAAATGTACGAGGTTACGGTTATGAAAAGCATATTGATATTACATGGTTCAATAACACCGAACCGGATTTAGCCGGTTATAAAGTTTATAGAAAAGTTTCTGGTCAATTCTTTTTTTATACAAATGTTCCGAAAGAAAAAAGTTATCTCTCCTTGAGCCTCGGGATTACCGGTATAACCAATACATTCAAAGTCAGCGCCTACGACCTGTCCGGGAACGAATCTCTTTTAAGCGATAGTGTCGTTGTAACAACTCACGATATGATAGATGAAGAATTTTTGGATATGGTTCAGCGGGCAACATTCAGATACTTTTGGGATTACGCTCATCCTGTCTCCGGTTTGGCAAGAGAGCGTTTAGGCTCGGGTGAAACAGTGACGAGTGGTGGATCCGGTTTTGGAATCATGGCTTTGCTTGTCGGTGCTGAACGAGGATTTACCAGCCGTGATTTAGTTAAAAAAAGAATGCTTAAAATTCTAAATTTTCTTACAACGAAAGCACAAAGATTTCACGGTGCATATTCACATTGGTTAAACGGAACAACAGGTCAAGTAATTCCTTTTAGTCAATATGATAACGGCGGAGACCTTGTTGAAACTTCTTTTCTGGTACAAGGATTATTAGCCGCAAGACAATATTTTAACAGAACGGATTCTTCTGAAACAGAAATAAGAAATTTGATAACACAAATTTGGGAAAGTGTAGAATGGAATTGGTATCGACCTTCACCATACAGCAATTATCTCTACTGGCATTGGTCTCCCAACTATGGCTGGCAGATGAACATGAAATTAATCGGGCCAAATGAAACGATGATAGCATATCTGTTAGGAATTGCTTCTCCTACAAATGGAATACCTTCAAGCTTATATTATAACGGCTGGGCGAGTTCGGGGAATTACGTTAATGGAAATACATTTTATGGATATAAATTATGGGTCGGATGGAATTATGGCGGCCCGCTTTTCTTCGCACATTATTCTTTTCTTGGATTCGATCCCCGTTTTAAGAAAGATGCATACTGTAATTATTTTTTAAATAACCGGCATCATACATTAATTAACAGAGCATACTGCATAGCTAATCCAAAAGGGTATACAGGTTATGGCCCGAATACTTGGGGACTAACTGCAAGCGATAATCCTTGGGGTTACTCAGCTCACGAACCTTACGCAAACGATAACGGAACAATTGCTCCAACTGCCGCAATCTCTTCAATGCCATATACTCCCGAAGAATCAATATCAGCTTTGAAGAATTTCTACAGAACTTATTACGGAAATCTTTGGGGCGAGTATGGTTTTAAAGATGCTTTTAATCTGAATCAAAATTGGTTCGCTAATAGTTATATTGCAATTGATCAGGGACCGATAATTATAATGATAGAAAATTACAGAACAGGTTTACTATGGAATAAATTTATGGCAAATCCGGAAATCCGGCCAATGCTGAATGCTATCGGATTCGTTCCGGATTCCACCACCAGTGTTGAAGATGATTTTCCGATTGCTGATGATTTTTATTTAAAAAATAATTTTCCTAATCCATTTTCCGCTAAAGGCGGCTCCGCCTCCGGTGGAAATTCTTCAACAATAATTTCTTTCAATCTTTCACAATCAGAAAATGTAGAAGTGAAAATTTTTAACTCCCTTGGGCGAGAAATCAGATTATTGGCTAAACAGAATTTTCAAAAAGGAGAAAACAAAATTGTATGGGACGGAACAGATAATAATGGTAACCCTGTTACCTCCGGAATTTATTTCTATCATATTCAAACAATAAGTAGAGCTTTAACCGGAAAAATGGTTCTTCAAAAATAATTGTTAACTTTCTTCAGCTTAATGAAATTCGTTTGGAAAATATCTCTTCTCTTACTTTCTGCCGCTTTAATAAATTCCTGCTCAAATAAGGAAGGAGACGTAAAGACAATTAAATTCTGGGCATTCGGCGTTGAAGCTGAATACGTTTCTATGCTTGTTCCAAAGTTTGAAAGCCGCAATCCCGGAATAAAAGTATTAGTACAGCAAATACCCTGGACGGCGGCTCAGGAAAAATTAGTAACAGCATTCGCCAGCGATAATACACCCGATGCCTGCCAGCTTGGCAATACATGGGTCTCCCAATTTACATCACTTAATGCTTTGGCCTCGCTTGATGATTTTATTTTAGAATCCACCGTTGTAAATAAAGAAAAGTATTTTGAAGGTATATGGGAAACAAATATTATTGATGATAAAGTATTTGGTATCCCCTGGTACATGGATACAAGGTTACTGTTTTACAGAGTTGATATTTTAAATAAAGCCGGATACAATCACCCGCCTAAAAACTGGGATGAATTATTGGAAGTGTGCAGAAAGATAAAATCGCTTTATCCGGGCAAAACAAAATATCCCATTTTTATACCGACAAACGAGTGGGCGACATTTATAATTTTTGGCTTACAGGCCGGAGCTGAATTACTGAAGGATAACAACTCACGGGGAAATTTCAGTTCAAATGAATTTAAAGAAGCATTTGATTATCTGATACAATTTCACAAAGAAAAACTAACGCCATTCGGAATGCTTCAGGTTACAAATATATACCAGGCGTTTGCGGAGGATTATATTTCAATGTACATATCCGGACCGTGGAATATTCCGGAATTTAAAAAATGGATGAAGGGAAATTTATCGGATAAATGGATGACTTCGCCCCTTCCCGGTTTTAAAAATGAATATCCCGGAGTTTCACTTGCAGGCGGCTCGAGCTTAGTGATATTTAATAAATCTCAAAATAAAACTGAAGCCTGGAAGTTTATTGAATACCTTTCTGAAGTTGAAACTCAGTTGGAAATTTATAAGCTAATCAACAATTTACCTGCGGTCAAAGATGCTTGGGAAGATTCGGTTTTGAAAAATGATATTTACATAGAAGCTTTTTATGAACAGTTTCAGAAAGTGAAAGCAACTCCGAAAATCCCTGAATGGGAGCATATAGTATTCTCAAAACTTCAGCAGTATGCCGAGTATACCGCACGAGGCGTAATGAGTACTGATGAAGCGCTAAAAAAACTTGATGAGGACACTGATAGAATTCTTGAAAAAAGAAGATGGTTTTTATCAAGAAAAAGATAGACCGAAATGAAATCATCGAATTCTAAGGTTGCATATTTTTTTCTCGCCCCGGCAGTATCGGCAATATTTGTTTTCTTTTTTATTCCTGTTATTGCGGCGTTTATAATCAGCTTTACCGATTTTGATATTTATACATTAGGGGATTTTTCCACTCTCAGATTTATTGGCTTCGATAACTATCTGAGATTGTTGAATGATGATTTGTTCTGGACTGCATTGAAAAACACTTTTTACTTTGTTGTTGTCGCTTCACCTCTTTCAATAGTAGTTTCACTTGCGACCGCAATGCTTCTCAATAATAAGCTTATAAAATTTAAAGCTATTTTCCGGCTGAGTTATTTCATCCCTGTTGTTACCACACTTGTGGCTGTTGCCATAGTTTGGAGATTCATATATCATTATGATTTTGGATTGGTGAATTATTTACTCAGGATTATAGGAATAAATCCGGTTGATTGGCTCGGTAATCCTACGTGGGCTATGCCGGCAATTATTATGATGTCTGTTTGGAAAAACTTCGGTTACAATATGATAATATTTATCGCCGGTCTGCAGAATATCCCGGAAGAACTTTATGATGCCGCTGAAATTGAAGGAGCCAACTGGTGGCAGACGTTTAAATCCATTACATTTCCCATGCTCGCTCCTACCACAATCTTTATCAGCATAATTACTATAATTGGATATTTTCAATTATTTGCCGAACCTTATGTCATGACTCAAGGAGGCCCTTTGAATTCTACGTTGAGCATAATACAGTATATGTATCAAGAGGGTTTTCGATGGTGGAACATGGGTTATTCAGCTTCTATTGCGTTCTTTTTATTCTTCATCATTTTTGTTGTGACACTAATTCAATTTAAGTTTCAAAAATCAGATAGCTTACAATGAAGAAGTTGTTCATTTATACTTTTTTAATAGTTACTTCAATTGCAACACTCGTTCCTTTTCTCTGGATGATATCTGCATCTTTTATGAATGATGGACATGCAAGCGTTTTTCCGCCTAGATTCTTTCCAGATGAATTTGTTATTACTCAGTATGAAAGATTATTCAGCCGATTAGCCATTACAAGAAATTTTCTTAATAGTTTGATACTATCTGTTCTGGTTACTTTCATTTCACTTACTTTTAATTCAATGGCCGGATATGCTTTTGCCAAATATAGATTTGTCGGAAAGAAAAAACTTTTCAACCTTCTGCTAAGCTCGATGATTATTCCGGGTCAAGTTACTATGCTTCCCCTTTTTCTAATGCTCAAATCGATGGGATTTATAAATACCTATATGGCTATAATAATTCCGGGTCTCGCAAACATATTCGGCATATTTCTTATAAGACAATATTGTCTGTCTATTCCCGATAGTTTAATTGAAGCGGCAAGAATAGACGGCGCCTCAGATTTTTTGATTTACAGAAAAATAATTCTTCCAATTGCAACACCTATACTAGCAACTTTAGCAATCTTTACTTTTCTCGGAACCTGGAACGACTTTCTCTGGCCCTTGATTGTATTACCCGAGGATTCGATGTACACACTGCCGGTTGCACTGGCAAACTTAATGCTTGAACATACAAAAGATCCTGAGCTGATGATGTCCGGCTCAGTAATAACAATTTTGCCAGTCATTATTGTATTTCTTGCCCTTCAGAAATATTATATAAGAGGAATTATGATGGGAAGTGTAAAAGAATAAAATGAAAATATCTTTTCTTAAAATATTAGTTTTTGTTCTTTCAACAGCGAGTCTTTATGCTCAAGTCGATAATCGTGCCGTTGCGAAAATTGGTTCTGTTGAGATTTCAGTTGAGGAATTTCGTAACAGATATGAATTTATGCCTCATCTGAATTTTTCGAATAATAATCCGGAAACATTAAGAATAGAATTTCTCTATTCTCTAATCGCGGAAAAACTCTGGGCATTAGCTGCAGCAGAATACGGCGTTGATACCTTTGAAACTGTAAGATATTCACTTCAAGCGTTAGAAAAGCTTTTCGTAAAAGATGAACTATTTAAAAAAGAAGTCGAATCAAAAATACACCTTACATCAGAAGAAATATCTAAAGGATTAAACAAAGCTGCACGAACTCTTTATATCAATTTCATTACTTCTGTTGATTCGGTTGAAATTCACAATCTCTATTCTTTACTTAAAGAAGGAGCTGATTTTGATTCAATTCTTAAAACACGGAAAGAATATCAAATACAACAAAAATCAGATGAGATAGAATTAGGCAGATTTGAAGATGAAATAATTGAGGACGCCGTCTTCTCTTTAAGTTTGAATGAATTTACTCAGCCTGTTAAATCAAAAGATCAATGGTTCATTTTCAAGCTAAAAGATGATCGGGTAAATCAGGCAATAAAAACCGATTCGGATCATGCGCTTAATTTTGTATTAAGAACGTTATCCGAAAGAAAGAGGAAAATAATAGCCGGCAATTTTCTCGACAAAGTCATCGGTGGTAAAGTAATATCTGCAGATAAAAAAATTTTTGATAAGCTAAGTGAATCACTTCACAAAATTCTTAAAGAAAAAGTCGGTTCTATTGAACAAGAGTCAAAACAAAAAAATCCTCTAACAGAAACAGATATAATGAAGTTATTAAAAGTCATGGATAAGAGTGCTCTTGATTATTCTTTCATTCACCTAGATGAAAATCCGGCTACACTTAAGGAGTTCCTTTATTATCTCATCTATCAGCCCCGAAGGGATGCATTCGTAAAAAATGACTTCACTTCTGCGAATAAAAATCATGTCAGATTTATTCTTAACTCTGCTGTAAAGCAATTTATCGAAGATGAGGTAATTGTAAGAAAAGGTTACGAAATGGGAATCGACAAAATTCCTTCGGTTAAGAATGATCTTGAAATTTGGAAGAATTATTATCTCTCTGAAGCTTTAATGCAAAGATATGCTGATTCAGTGAAAGTAAGCGATAATGATATGCGTGAGTTCCTCCAAAAAAAATATTACATGAATGGATTGGTTTCCCAAGTCAATATCGTCGAAATACTAACTGACAATCTTGATGAAATAAAAATTATATTAGATGAGCTTCAACAGGGTATAGACTTTAATGACCTAGCCGTTAAATTCAACAAAAGAGAAATTACTAAACGGAGTAATGGTGAATGGGGATTTTTTCCGGCAAACAGTGCTGGAGAAATAGGTAGAATTGCCGCACAGATGAATATAGGTGAAGTATATGGCCCCATTAAAGTACCGGAGGGATTTTCAATCTTCAAACTGATCGATAAGAGAGAAATCGAGCTTTCAAATACAGATACGTTATTAATAAATCCTCAGATGATACGCATTCAATTAGCACTGAGCAAAATGAACGAGTTAATCAATGACAAAACAGTTGAACTAGCCAATAAATACAAAATAGAATTTACCGAGACTCTTCTTAAAGAAATGGAGCTTTCAGAAGTAAATACGTTTACATACAGGCTTATAGGTTTTGGCGGAAAAATTTCTGCGTTTCCCCTTACAATTCCAATGTTTGAATGGTATCAAAAATATAAACAGATAAAAAAACTTCCTTAATAATTCTTTAGAAGAAAAGTTAAAAAAGTTGAAATAAATTAAACAAAAAATTAGGATGACGGGCTACTCCTGCCCGCTGAACATAGACTGACCCGCCTGCCTCACCTGCCACATCATAGCGTTGTCGTGGCAGGCGAAAAACAATTAGGCGGGCAGGCGCCGAGGCAGGCGGGCGAGAACCTTCTCTCGATACGTCCCGATACAACAATCCTGACAATCTGAAATCGGGACTACTCGAGAACCATGACCTGTGGTGTTCGAGTTCTCTCGATACATCCCGATACAACAATTCTGACAATCTGAAATCGGGATTACTCGAGAACCAACGGGGCACCTACTTCGGGCAATCGAGCCAAGCGAGATGTATCGAGAACACAGACCAGAATATTAAAGATTCCATCCCGACTTGTCGGGATGGAATCTTTTTTTACTAATGGACTGATCTCAGATTTCTTCAACTTTCAATCAAAGCTTTGAGGTCAGCCGGAATATTAAACTCCGGAAAATCTTTGTGGAGTTTTTTCAGATAAGATTTGGCCTCATTCAATTTACTGAACTGTAATTCATAAATTGCCCTATTTAATAACATTGAGATAACGATGTTTTTTATTTCATGAGCAGGTAGAGTTCTTTTTTCCGGATAGCGAATTTTGAAATCGGGTTTTGCCGCAGGTGAGTACTCATCCGAATTAACAATCTTAAATAAAAACAGATCGGGTATAATTTTCGTTCCTTCTTCAAGTTTAAATTTTTCCTGCTGTATCAAATTCGCTATCTCATACGAAACATAAATCGAACGATTTTCTGTATTGAGACTTAAACTATCCATGCTGATTACATCCGGGTGAGATTTTTTTATCTGCGCATAATACCATCTTTGCTGGATCAGAAGGTGTTCCACAATAACAATATCTTTTCTGTAATTCTCTGCAAATTGAAAGTAAAGAGTTGAAAAGTAGAATGAGGAGAGATTGCTCATAACAATAGCATTCTTATCGACTGAATTCATTAAAGCCTTTGTGTAATCTTCGAAAATGTAATTTTCACTTTCATCGACACGGTAATAATTAAAATAGAACTCTGAGAGCAGGCAAATACACGCAATTATTATGAGAAGTCCGTTTTTCACTTTATTACTCATTTTTAATTGAGTGATTGAATACAAGCCAAAAACTGCAAACAAAACAAGCGAGAAATAAGCGGCTAAATAATAAGGCTCAATATCCGGAATTCCGTACGATGCAGTCATCAGAACGCAGGTGATCATTATTAAAATAGCCGTATAAAAAAATTTTCTTGCTGAAAAGAATGCAGTAACAACTCCTACAAAAGAGAGAAGAATGACTAAGCTGAATTCGTTTGCTTGTAAATTAGTCCAATCAAAATTAATTGTAATTGCTCTGAAAAAAAGACTTATTTGTTCAAAAAAAGTCTTACCGGTTAAGAATACATACTGATGATACAACTTACCGGATATGTGATCTATAGCTGCACTAAAGGTGGCAGGATTCCCCCAATTCATAACAGGCGTTGAAAGTGCACGCAAAGGAAGGTATGCATATAATACAACTAGGATTGGGATAAAAATCAAAAGCATTAAAAATATTTTTTTGAAACCACGGGTTTTGTATTTGCTAAAAAAGAGAAAGGCAGAAGCAGGAAGAATAAAGATCATCGTTAAATGATTTGTAAAACCAAGAGCAAGGAAGACTGTGAATAGAATCCACTCTTTAGATAGTTTTTTCGAATCCTCTTTTTTGCAA
>JAHJVF010000508.1 GCA_018828505.1 Bacteroidota bacterium
CACCGGCCGCATCGAGAAAGTGCCGGCCATGAACGCCGGCCTTTTTCCCGAAGACATGGAGCTGAAGGTCTGGGACGAGATCCGCGACAAACTGAAGGAGATCGACATTTCCCGGCTGACCCCTTTGGAAGCGTTGAACATTCTCCAATTCCTGAAAACCAAGAGCGACAATTTCCAATAGATTTTCCGCTGCTTACAACTCAATATTGAAATTCAGCCCTGTTTATTTCGCCTTCATCCTGGACCTGTATGCGTGCGTCCACGCACAGGCAGAACGGGAAGAAGTTATCCGTATATTAAGGCATCTGGCCTTATGGCCGATTGAATATCCGGAGACCAAAAGTGCCGAGACCCGAGCTTCTCCGTTCAATTTCAAACTATTGCGGAAATTATCTGATTAAAAATGACGTAATATTGCCGGTGGCGGAGCATTTCTGTTTAGAGTAAAATACACATTTCACGGCCTTTTTTCATCCGGGTTTCAAAAAAATAAACCTTCCATGCTAAAAAATTTCTTTTTTCTAAATTTCCACAAATAATTCACATCCGGCTACGTATTGCCTCATCTAATAATCTACCTGAACGACGATTCGTTGCCTCATGGAAAAAACTACCTGAAAAGTAGGAGAATGACACCAAAGAGATCAGGCAAGAGACCTGATAAGCGAGGTGTCGACAATGGGGTTAACAATGGCAACGAAAAAAGATTTGAGTAAGGAAGTTGCCCGGCGCTATCAGAAAGCGCGCCGGAGGGAAAAGAAGGATATTTTGGGCGAATTTTGCCAAGTAACAGGCTACAATCGCCACTATGCGGCGTTTATTTTGCGCAATTGGGGCAGGAAGGTTTACTGGCGTTCGTCGACCGGTGAGCGGACGGTGATCATAGTCGGAGAGCGACAGGTGAAGAAGCAAAGGCAGCAACGGCCGAGGATTTACGACGATGCCGTACGCGGCTATGTGGTTTGCTTTTGGGAAGTCATGGATTTTCCCTGTGGCAAGAGATTAAAGTGCTGCCTGGAGCCGATGGTGGCCAAAGCGAGGCAGTTCAAGGAGATGGCGATCCCGCGGCCAATTGAGGCGAAGCTACAACGAATAAGCCCGCCAACAATCGATCGGATGCTGAGAACGGAGAGGAAGAAATACGCATTGAAGTGCCGCTCGAAAACCAAGCCGGGGACGTTGCTGAAAAAGCAAATCGCCATCCGCTCAGGTGTTGAATGGGATGAAGATGCCGTGGGGTATGAGGAATTAGACCTGGTGGGGCACGATGGCGGCAATACTGGTGGTGACTACTGCTTCACGTTAGACGTAACCGATATCAAGAGTGGCTGGACGGAGTTACAGGCGGTACGCAACAAAGCGCAATGCTGGGTTTTTGATGCTCTTCAGGATATCCGCGGCCGGCTGCCGTTCGACATGAAGGGAATCGACTCGGATAATGGTTCCGAGTTCATCAACGCCCACCTTTTCTCATATTGCCAGGAAGAGGCTCTGGTATTTACCCGATCCCGGTCTTATCAAAAGAACGATAACTGCCACGTTGAGCAGAAGAATTTTACGGCTGTGCGTAACTTCGTCGGCTATAGCCGCTACGAAGGCGAAGAGGAACTGGCTTTGCTCAACGAGTTATATAGTCACTTACGGCTTTACTTGAACTTCTTCCATCCACAAATGAAATTAATCAGCAAGGAACGGATCGGCACCAAAGTCAAAAAGAAATACGATGCACCGCAGACACCATTCCAGCGCTTACTGGCTCTTGAAGAAATCAGCGCGGAAAGAAAAACAAGGCTACAAGCCACTTATAGCCAGCTTAATCCGTTCGCGCTCAAAAGGACGATCGATAAGTTACAGGAAAGGCTGCACAAAATGGTTTATGAAAAAAACAAAGGGAGGACCGTTTATGCCATCAATCACATTAAACCTGTACTTGCATAAGCGTTTTGTTTCGGGTAGATTATTATATGAGGCAACGATACCTGATTCAAGTAGATTTTTGATGAGGCAATGCGGAAAGTTGCTTTTTAATTTTTAATCATTTATAATTAAAGCAATGAAAAAGGTATTGGGGCTTTTGCTGTTCTTAATCCCTTTCTGGTTGCAG
>JAHJVF010000121.1 GCA_018828505.1 Bacteroidota bacterium
CCTTTGGCAGAACCCCTGACTCAACTTCAGCAATAATTTAAGATTAGAAAGTTTAAAAATTAAAAACCCTCAAAACATTTAGCTTTGAAGGTTTTCTTGTGCACCCTGAGGGATTCCTCCGAAGGAGTGCCTTTGGCAGAACCCCTGACTCAACTTCAGAAATAATTTAAGATTAGAAAGTTTAAAAATTAAAAACCCTCAAAACATTTAGCTTTGAAGGTTTTCTTGTGCACCCTGAGGGATTCGAACCCACGACCCACTGATTAAGAGTCAGTTGCTCTACCAACTGAGCTAAGGGTGCGATGCAATTTAATAATTCATTAAAATTTTTCCAACTCAGAATACATTTACTTAAAATTTCAATTCAGCATGATTTAAACATTTTCCACTCTACACTCTAAATTCCTCACTCTGCACTGACGATCCGTTTCTAATTCTTAACAGAAAAGATTATTTTAAAACAAAAAATGCTTACCAATCTTATTATCGTGGCAGGGCACTCGGTTTATGTCGGAAAAAATCTTAATGATGTTTTCGATGACACAAATTGGTTTCTTTATCCTTTTCAAAAAGGAGAACCGAAACTTTACATCGAACATATTCGTGCCGGATGTGATTTGGCGAATAAGGACGAATCTTCACTTTTAATTTTTACCGGTGGACAATCGAGAAAAGAAGCTTGGTTCAGGAGCGAATCGCAAACATATTTCGCAGTTGCAGATCGTCTCGGCTTCCAAGATGAAGAACTAAAACAAAGAACAACCACTGAAGAATTTTCGCGAGATTCTTTTGAGAATCTTCTTTTTCCTATTTGCAGATTTCGAGAATACCTTTTCCGATACCCATCGCATATCACATTAGTTACTTTTGCATTTAAGGAAAAAAGATTTCATCATCATCGCGAGGCTATTCGCCTACCGAAAGAGACAGTCACATTTGTTGGTGCGAATAATCCTGATGATATACGGACGGCAGAGTTAGGTGAAGCTAAAGCGATCGAATTAATGGAGAACGATCCCTATTGCTGCCATGGCGAATTATTAACTAAAAGAGATTTACGAAACGCTTGGAAACGTCAAAATGGCTATTCAATCAGCTGTCCTGAATTAAAAGAATTACTTGAATATAATGGCAGAGAACTTTTCAAAGGGAAATTACCGTGGGATTAGCATAAAGCTATGAGGTTCAAATTGATCATGAAATATATCTCCTTGCTGATTTTTGCAATTCTATGTTTGTTGTGTCTGTCTTGCGAGAAGTCTGATAATAAGTCTCAGCAGCAATATTTCTTACAGGATGATTTAGGAAATGAATTTATCTTTGAGAGAGTTCCGGAAAAAATAATTTCAACAGCACCAAATCTTACAGAAATCCTTTTCAAACTCGAATTGAATGAGAAAATAATTGGTGTAACAAGTCAGTGCGATTTCCCGGCTGAAGCAAAATCGAAAGAAATAATTGGGGATATGCTTAGCCTGAATTTTGAAAAGATTGTGAACCTTCAACCTGATCTTTTATTTATCACAGTCGAAGGAAATACAAAAGAAGCATACAACAAACTGATCGATTTGGGCATAAAAGTTTTCGTTTCAAATCCGAGAGACTTGGCAGGGATCGATAAAACGATAAGCGATTTCGGAAAAATATTTAACATTGAAAAAATAGCAGATAGCGTTATTAATGATTTTCAGTCAAGAAAAGAAAAGATAAAACAAGAACTCGCTTCGATTAAAAAAACTTCTATGTTCGTTGTCTCGCTTTCACCACTTATTCTTGCCGGTAAAAACACTTTCATAAATGAAATATTGATTGAATGCGGTTTAAAAAATATTGCCGAAAATTCAATTGTACCATACCCGGTGTTCAGTCGGGAAGAGGTATTAAATAAAAATCCGGAATTTATTTTGATCCCAAACGATCTTGTACGGGTGAATGAACAAATCCTTGAGTACTATCCGGAATGGAATAACTTAGATGCATTAAAAGCTAAACGAATATTATTACTTCAGCCGGATATTTTCATGCGGCCTGGTCCACGTTATATTTATGCTATGGAAAACTTACATGAGAGAATAAAATTTTTTAATCAAACTGAATAATATCGATTTTGATGTGTATCATAATCAGCTGAACAAATATGAATGATAATATTTCAGAACAATCACTGCTCGAGCTTAGCAAAAAAGGAGATAAAGAAGCATTCGGAATGATAGTAAAACTTTACATGAAACGAGCCTATTTTTCAGCTCTTGCACTTACGCATTCGGAAGATGATGCTCTTGACCTATCTCAGGAAGCATTTGTAAGAGCTTACCGCGCAATTCGCAGCTTCAAAACCGGAATGAAATTTTTTACATGGTATTACCGGATTCTAAAAAATCTTTTCCTGAATTGGAAAAGAGACAGAGCAAAATTCGTAAATGATTATAATGAAAAAAAAGAAAATCTTATCGAGCTTATTGAAGATGACACTCACCAGCCGGAAATAGAATATGCCAGGATAGAATTAAATAATATTTTATGGAACGAAATCAATTCACTCGATTCGCAAAAGCGTGAAATAATTATTCTCAAAGATTTTCAGGATTATTCTTATCAAGAGATTGCGGATATGCTTGAAATACCTGTGGGAACCGTGATGTCACGTCTTTATAATGCAAGAAAAAAATTAAAAGATCGAATGAAGGTTTATA
Organism: Bacteroidota bacterium; assembly: GCA_018828505.1. Taxonomy (GTDB): domain Bacteria; phylum Bacteroidota; class Ignavibacteria; order Ch128b; family Ch128b; genus JAHJVF01. Next base: position 2,694 of record JAHJVF010000121.1, read on the forward strand.
TAAATGAATAATAATTCAGAAAGACTGAGAGAATTAATTGTAAAGGAAGTTGATGAACTAACCACGTCTGATGAAAAACTAGAGCTTAAAAGTCTTTTAAATAAATATCCGGAGTTTATACAAGAATTAAATGAACAAAAAAAAATGAAGGAGGTAAGCAAAAAGATGAAACTCAAATCGCCGCCGCAAGAAGTATTCGATTCTTATTGGATGGGAGTTTATAATCGAATCGAAAGAGGAATTGGGTGGATCATTTTTTCGGTAGGAGCTGTTATTCTGATCACGTATGGTCTGTTCAAGTTTGTTGAAACTTTGATCAGTGATTCGCAGCTTGAAACTATTGTAAAAATTGGAATCATTGGAGTAATTGCAGGTATTGTTATTATTTTCGTTTCCGTTATTAGAGAAAAACTTACAATTCGTAAAACAGATAAATACAAAGAGGTGCAGAGATGATCGTGGTTTCTTCCAGTAATATTGCCGGTTATAAAATTGTAAAAACATTCGAAACCGTCCGTGGAAATACAGTAAGGGCAAGACATTTAGGAAAAGATATTTTAGCGGGATTAAAGGGAATGGTCGGAGGTGAAATTGAAGAGTACACAAAACTTATGGCTGAGTCGCGTGATCAATCGGTAGATAGAATGATAGCTAAAGCAACTGAATTGGGCGCCAACGCAATTGTTGATACGAGATTTACTACCAGTATGATAATGAGTTTGGCAGCAGAAATGTTAGTTTTCGGAACGGCAGTTCTCATAGAAAAAGAATGAAATTAATTTCATCGGTACTATTCATAACTCTTAACACGATTTTGCTCTTTTCTCAACCAAAGCAGGAGGTAAGAGCAGTTTGGTTAACGACTAATCTACAATTAGATTGGCCCCCGAGAACTCTGGACCAAGAAATTCAAAAGAAAGCTTTAGTCGATATCCTTGATGACTTAAGGCAAAAAAACTTCAATACGATTTATTTTCAAGTACGTTCGCAAGGAAGCGTAATGTTTAAAAGTTTACTCGAGCCTTGGTCTCAATATTTGACCGGTATGCTTGGCGGCGAACCTGATTACGATCCCCTTAAATTCATTCTTGGGGAAGCTCGCAAAAGAAATTTCGAACTTCACGCTTGGGTTAATATGATTCGTTGTAAAATAGGCGAACAATATCCGCAGACTTCAAATCCACCTCACATTATGAATCGAAATCCGGATTGGGTTAAACGATACACGGAAGGTAACAGTGTTTCATACTGGCTTGATCCTGGGTTGCCTGAAGTTAGGGAATATTTAAAAAACATTTGTGTCGAACTTACAGCAAATTATGACATTGACGGAATTCATTTTGACTTCATCCGTTATCCCGGAAATAATTTTGACGATTCATATTCTTATTCAATTTTTGGAAACGGAATGAATCTATCAGACTGGAGACGTGAAAATATTAACACATTAGTCTCTGGCATTTATGATACTCTTATTTCGATCAAGCCCATGTTGAAAGTCGGATCAGCTCCGATCGGGATTTACGAAAATCTTCCCGGTGCAAGAGGTTGGGAAGGAAGAAATTCTGTATTTCAAGATTCACGCGAATGGCTGCGAAGAGGAAAGCAAGATTACTTAGTCCCTCAGATTTACTGGGACCTTGAGAATAACCCACGTTTTGATTTGCTCATAAATGATTGGGTTACTAACAATAATGGGAGACAAATTATTGCTGGAATCGGCGCATATGAAAGAAATGTATTTCAACAGTTAGATAAATTGATTTCCGTATCACGTGCATATAATTCAAACGGACAGAGTTTTTTCCGATATGAGAATATCAGCAAGAAGAAATTTGATGGCTATAGTACTTTATCGAATATTCCGCCAATGAAATGGAAAGATAATATCCCGCCGAATGCACCTTATGAACTGTCAGCCAAAAATTTATCGGATAGACTCGGCTTAATAGAATTGGTTTGGGGGCTCCCTCTTCCTGCCGTTGATGGGGATACAGCAAAATATTATAACATCTACAAGTCAGAAGATAAATTTATTGATCGGAATAATTCGAAATACTTGTCCAATTTTTCGAATGGATACTATTTTTACGATAACTTAAATCGTCCATCTCAACTTGAATACTATTACCAAGTCGGTGCGCTTGATAAAGGGAACAATGAGAGTCTCGATGCAACAGGAATCATTAAAGTTGAATTGTTAAATTTGAAAAACGTTCTTAGACATGTTCTTCCAGTTTCGGTGTCATTTCTTCAACCGAGAAATATTAATGATAAGATTTTTTTTTCCGTGGATTTAGTGAAGTCGGGTTCACTTAAAATTGATCTAAAATCCGAGTCGGAAAAATTATTGAAATCTATTTTTGATGGTTACGCAAAAATAGGGCAAAACATTTTCTACATTGATACCAAAGACTTAAAAAGTCAAAAAGTAAAATTGGGAATTAAATCGGGAGAATACTCCGAGGAGATTGTTTTTAGCCTACGGTAAGTTGAAAATGGTTTTTACCAAAAGGTAAGCTGAATTAGTAAATTCAATTAAACTTGGTTCATGAAAGGTTGCCAGTTACTCTAATCCATTCAATCCGCTAACTATCCCGCAGTAAAAGATTTTACCATCGCAAAAAACACCGGTTGGAATTTTCTGAATTCGCTTTCATTTGGAGATGTACACTTGATCTGGAAATCAGCTTTATAAATTTTTGTTTTTATGTAAATTGTTTGAGTTACCTGTTGGTAAACTGTTTGCGGTTTGCCAACAAAGAATTCCATGTCATTGAACTTAAAACTCGAATCAAAATATGCTCTGTTGAATAACGACTTATCTTGAACAACTTGAATAAGAACTGAAAGCTGCGGATTGTAATCGGAATTTTCTCCCGGGATAAAAATAATTCCGTCGACTATATCTTTGACTTTATTATCAAAAAAAAACCAATTGATTGGGAATAAGATAGATACATTAAGTGTGTTCTCTTCATATTTCTGAATAATATTTGAGGTATCGATTTCAAACCTGGCAAAAAGATCTTTCGAGGTATCAGGCGAATGTTTAAGTGAGTCCTTGCCAAGACTTCCAATTGTAACTTTTTGTTCTACCCGAGTCTCATTCTGAAGGAATACTGGTATAGGAGCTTTAGATTTTACAATTCGGATTCGGATTGTTGATGGAATGCTATAAATAACAATGAGCTGAATGACAACAACAATCAATAAATGAAAGATAGTAGAGTGAAAGAATCCAAGATTCAGGTCTTTCAAACGGGTCTCTTTTGCTTTTCGTCTTAAAATTTTTTCGATCTTAATAATTAATTC
>JAHJVF010000122.1 GCA_018828505.1 Bacteroidota bacterium
ATTATCAAACTACGCGAATGATGCGCGTGTGTACGTTTCAATTCTACATTAGTTCGATTAAGACCTACTAGCACCAATTCCTTCGCCCTCAACAATCCTTGTTTCAATTCTACATTAGTTCGATTAAGACCCGTCCAGAAAACGGGGTTTTTGGGCTGTTTTACAAGTATTTCAAAGAACTTTCATCGTCGACCCATAATAATGCAAAATCATAGGGGGATCGACGACTTCCACTATAGAAACGAGCTAATCTCATTCTTCTCTACTCCTAATATACCTCTTTCAAAGTAATTTTTCGAGTCGAAAGTATAATAAATCACAGAATCTTTTTCCGTATTTATTATTGTTTTTAGTCCGCTTTTGATCTCTTCAAAAGACTTTTCGGTAACTTCACCTTCAAAGACCGAATTCTGGACCCAATTAAGTTTTGTTCTTAAGTACTTTAAAATTTTTACCCCACGTTTTGGTGCAGCATCATAGACTAAGATTACGTACATATCTCTCCCTTATTCAGACACGAATTACACGAAAAATCACGAATTATTTTGGTGTAAATTTGTGGCATTTGTGTCCGGGATTTGTGTCTACCACCAGATTTTAAAGCCATTATATTGTTTGTCATTCAATATGTGTTTGATAATTTTATAGCACTCAAGTCGAATTAATGATTGGTATGAAACCGATCTTTTAAGTGTGCGATGTTGAATTGTAGTTTTAAGCTTTTCGTCGAATTCTTGTGTAAATAATTTTCTTCCTTCGTTACTTAGGTAGCACATGTTTAAGTTCTTATCGAAATGTTTTTCCTGGATCACTTTTTTATTAAGTAGTGAAAAAATCGTTCTATCCACAAGAAGAGGTTTGAATATTTCCGCTATATCGAGCGAGAGCGAAAATCTTCTCTCACCAGGCTCATGCAAGAAACTTATAGTAGGATTTAGCTGCGATTGATAGATTTCCGAAAGTGTTCTAGCATAAAGCAATCCGTTTCCGAAGGAGATTAAAGCGTTGACCGGATTTGGCGGAGGGCGTCTTTCTCTCTTTTCAAAATCGATTTCATCTGTAATGATTAAGTGCCAGCTCTCATAATAGACTTTTCTGATCGATCCCTCAATTCCCATAAGAATTTTAATATCTTCTGCAGACTTAATTTTCGGCTGAAGTTCTTTTATCATTTCGATAAAAGGACTCATATCTCTTTCTCTTTGATTATAGTACTGAAGATTCTTCAACATGTTCGAGACCGAGCAATCAATGATCTCTCTGGCGATAGTCAATCTTTTTTCACTTTGTAAATATGATTGAACTTGAGTAACCAACAACTTGCCCGAAACGAGAGATTCTTTTGGATAATAGCTGCCGGAGTAATATCCATAGTAATTGAAAAGGTGCAATGGTATGCCATGTTGGCTTAAAAAAACAAAGAACTTAGAGTTAAAACGATGCTCGCCAAAACAGTAAAAGCTATTGATGTCTTCTATCGGAATTGCTTTTCTGATTTTGCGAATGTCTTCTGAAGAATTTTCTTCAGAAGCATCTTCCGTATCGATTAAGACATCCTCGTCGAGTTCTGCTGTTTCTTCGGATTTAGAATATGGCTCGAAAAAAATCGTGTTGTCTTTTCGCCTAAGCTTACCGCTGCTGAATATGTAATAATTTCTTTTCATAGACACGAATTTTCACAAATATCACAGATTCGGACACGAATTGCACGTCCCAACATGTCGGGAAGTGTTAATTAGTGGAATTCGTGTCATTAAACGTAGCATAGTTCGTAGTAGCTACACTTTTTACAAAAGGATTTGTTAATTGTCATCGGTGCGGAGTTTTGATTAATGATCGATAAAATTTCCCGCCGAATTTTTTTTAGTTCATTTCTATCGCCGTCAGTTAAGTGTACATTGACTTTTTGTCTGAGTTTTGGATAGTCAATTTCTCCCCGCACGCCGTTTACACCTTTTCCTTCAAGTACACTGATATAATACTTCACTTGCCAAACGTGCAGCTCTTCCATCTTATCGGACTTTTTAACTTCGTGAATTATTTTGTTTTTCCCGTCATAGAAATCTAAAACGATGTTGTCTTCGTCGGTAGAGATTTTTATTTCGTGTTCTTCACGTTTGTAAGTAGATTCAGAAATCCACTTGCCCATAGAAACTGTGTCGGAGGTTTGCTCCATGTTTATAGAATTAGCAAAAAGCCAAAGATGACGATGACAATGAAAATAGTAATTTATATGTGTTCCCGTAAGAGGCATAATTATTATAAAAAGTTACAATCCGTTTCTAAATCTGACTTTAAACCAGTTTCATACGTGTATATTTCTTGATATTGATCTTTAAAAAGTTTTATGAAGCCATATTTATCTTCACCACTATGAAGAAGCAAGTTTATGATATTTTGATTGCGCCAAATACTGAATATAAACTTAGAAATGATAGAAGCTATCATTCTTAGATCAATTTTTCTATCAATAAAGCTTTTTCCTTTATTTGTTATAATACTGTCGTAAATGTCCCAAACAATTTCTCCATCAATAGTATTTTGCTGACAAACCTCATTATTAAATGTTTTTATGAATTTAATTTCATATGGAGTAAAATGTCGTTTGCTAATATCACAGGGTACAAAAACTGATATTGTAGTGTCTTTTATTAATTGAAATTTCTGTTTTACTTCACTAAATCGAAGTGATTTTATTTGCGATGTGAAATCGGATAAATTGTTTGCTAAGTATGGATTACTATTATCTTTATTAATGATTTCAAAAACTTTAGAGTAAAACAAATCAAAATCTTTATTTAGTAAAATAGATTTATAGTCCGCAATGTCTATTTTTTGCTTATGTCTTAAGTCTGATCTATAAGTTTTTTTGCTATCTGCAGAATTAAAAATAAAAAGTTCGCTATTTTTTTTTAAAGCATTTCTATTAATTCGTCCAGCTAATTGTTCTTCAGAATCAACAATAGCTTTGTCTTTGAAGCCAATATCCATATCAATATCGAGTCCGGCTTCGATAACTTGAGTACAAATTACCACAACCTTAAGATTGTCACTCTCATCTGATTTCAAAAAGTTAATTACTTCTTTTCTTCTTGGTTCTAAGATTGTTCCGGTAATCGGAATAATTTCATAATCACAATATCTTTCGTCAGAAACTACTTTTTCATAAAATTTCTGAGCGGTAATTTTTGTTACAAACTCTACAATAGCTTTAACACTTGTATGTTTAATGAAATATTCTTCTGAGTGTTTATGAACAATATCAGTTAACCGTTCAAGCGAGAATTCTTCTTCTAAGTAATCAAATCTGAATTGAACTCTGTTTTTAAAGTTAAGATTGGAGAAATATTCTTGTTTGTTCTTTACCAAGTAAACAAAATTGTCTTGTGAGATCCCGCTGGAATCAAAAAGCAAACGACTAATTTTAGGAAGTGTCGCAGACATTACAATAAAAGTAATATTAAAAAACTCCGAATACTTTTGAATCAAATAATTTACTTTATCCCATTCAGTGGGATTATATGAATGAATTTCATCTATAATAACGACAGAATTAGCAAGCCGGTGAAGTAAATAATTGGCTTCTTTCTCGTTGGATGTAAGAATATCAAAGAATTTTATATGCGATATCAAGCTGATTGGATAATTAACAAAAAGGTTATCGATGTAATTTTTTCTGTCGCTTCCATATTGAGCATCATTTTCTGCATCATTATCCGACTTTTTGTTGAACGGTGACTTGGAATGTATTTCAGCAATTTCTGAATTATTTAGTTTTAGATTGTCTGTGAAATATTTATGGGTCTGAGTAATCAGAGTAGTAAAGGGAAAAACATAAAATACTTTTGTAATATTTTTACGTTGTTTAAGAATTTCTGATAATGCTAACAAAGAAAGATTGGTCTTACCCGAACCGGTTGGAGCTTCGATATAAAATAGCTTCTGGGTGATATTATTACGGATATTGCTCGCCACTTCAGCTGAAAGTTTCTGACGTAATAAATTCAAGTTACTATTTGAGAAATCTTGTAGTTCGGATGTTTCCAGCGAATTATAATAATCAAAATTAGCAAGGAGAGATTTGTTGTAAGATATTTGATAAGTATTGGTTATTATTTTTTCTTTTAGCTCTTCATCCATTACTCCGAAATCTTCGCACTTTAATCCGATCATAAACTCGTTTGTTGCGTAATAATCTGAAGCGGTAAGCAGAGAAGAATTAAGTTTAAGTAATGTAAACAATTCAAAAGAAGAATTTATGTTTGAGAAAAAATCCATAATCTTCTTTTTACTTTTTATATAATTCTGGAAGTTACTTTTATTAACGCTTTGCAGATTAATAAGAATATCAAAATAATTTGACAATCGGGTTATTATTTCTTCATCAAACACCAGCCCTTTTCCATCTTCTATATATCCGTGATGCTTGCTAATATTGTATGCAAATAGAAATGAAAGAAAAGACCAAAAGAATTTATCTTCATCTGATAAATTCAATTTATAAATTTCATCAAACCAATTTGCGAGAAATAAATAACTGCTTAAAATAGAGTGCTGCGAATCAATACCATTATCAACTTTAAAAAATCGTGAATTTTGCATTTTCACTCTTTGGAAATTCTCGTTCACTTTTCCGAAATCATGATAGTAAATGCTCTCAACAAACATTCGCTTGATAATGTCTTTCGAAAGTTCTTTTTCTTGAAAAGAATTGTTCTCAGTAAAAGAATTAATTAAACCGTCAACTACTAATTCGATATTATTTGTAGAGCAAAGAGAGAGAAAATATTCCATTACTAACGAAGAATGTTTCGAAAGGGATTCTGAAAAGTTATCATTTTTAGTATGAGCAAAATATCTTGAGTAGTTTTGAAGAATTTTCTCAAGTGGCAAGACATCATTTAAAAACACTTCTTTAATTGCCTTCATAATCGTCCGAAATACTAATTATTTTTGTTACTAATTGCTTCGCGTACTTATGACACAGACATCCCTTTGGTAGCAGTTTATTCACCGGCCAAGAAAATAACTGAAACGCGAAATTTAATTCAATTGCACATATTTGTTTCCATTTTTTAGTAGAAACAAATTTTGAGGGATAAATGATTTAACTAATTTCTTATTAGTAAACACAAAATTTTCAAATTGGTAATTACTTGTTCTGCTATCAAAGCCGATTGGTAACCTCTCAAAAAGAATAAAAAAATCATCAGTAAGAGGTTCAGTAAAATCAAAAATCATATCTCCGATTTTGTCTTCATTTTGGCGAATTGTTTTACCTTGCGGTTTGATAAAAAGATTTTCGATTGTATAACTTGAATGCAACAAATCGATTTCAGAGAAAGAATATTCCAAAGTATTTTCTTTATCCCACCAAAGTTGAAAATCGTTTTTACCGAGATAAGGAATGTATTCACATTCAGCATTCTTGATAAATTCATAAACCTTTTTTTCATTATCATCAGAAAGATCAAGCAATAAATATATTCGGAACGATGGCTTTATCAGAGTTTGTTCATTTATTATTAAATTTCCGCCTTGTTCTTCGCTTGCGTATCCAACACTGTTATTATATTTTATTACAGTTTTAGTAAAATTACCTTTTGAAGAATCTAATGGTTGAATACCTACCTTAACATTTCCCAGCTTATCATAATATTCTGGTAAGCTTTTTTTCTTAACGTAGCTTTGATAATGACCTCCAAGCCCGATAATCGCGCCGAGTATTCCAAGTAAAGCCGGTTTATGAAGGCAATTATATGTTAAATAAATCCCTTCGTTTATATCCGGCTTTTTCAGAAATCCAAAATCAGCTTGGATATCAAAAGAGATCAGTTTCTCTTCCATCATTTTATCTCGTCATTATTTAGAATGTTGTATAGCTTAATATTGTGGCATTTGTCTAATCCACTAATTTTTGTAGTAACCGGATTGTAAAAGACCTCTACCTTTTCAATGTCATCCTTTATCTGTGTTACAACTTCACACACCTTTGAAAAATCCATTTCTCTTTCTTCATTAACTATAACTAACTCTGTTAAACTTGGAAGCATCTTTTTTGAACCTTCTTTTAATTGAATCCAAACTGTAGCTTCGTTCTCTGATCCGATTTTTCTTGAAGAATCCAAAGCTGTAACAGAATTATTAAAAGCTTCCTTTAGCTTGTCAATGTCATCGGACGAGAGAAATTGTTTTGCGGATTTATCTTTGTTAATCATAGCATAATATTCTTCCGTGTTTTTAGGATTAACGGAGAAATGAAAAACATAATGTCCTTCTTTTAAGTTAGTTTGGTTGCCAATTGTGGACATCTGCGCATTTTCTTTACTTGCAAATGGTGAAAGAATATCTTCAGTATATGGTTCATTTATTATCTCGCCCTTGCCATCCATAAAACGATTAACACCATGATTAATTTGAACTGGTCCATGAATAGAAATATTCACTTTATCTATACCATCTGCAAATGTGGCCCCAAATAATCTTATATCAAGACAAGTCAATAAATTTTTGAGAACTTCAAATTTATTGATACCGCCAGTTAACTTGTTTTCTAATTCTTCGCAAATTTGTTTTATTTCATCTAAATTACCATCAATTGTTTTAATTACATTTTTTTGTGTGTAATAGAACATTTCTGTTTCTGCATTTGGTTTTTCGACTTTAGATTCTTCAATAACAAGCGCATCTTTTCCAGCGAGTGCTTCAAAATCCTTTTGGTATTTAATCAATAATGAATCTGGTTCCAAAGATTTGAAATAATCTGTTACTTGCTTTTTCTTAGAAACCTTCGGTAGAACACCCTTTGCATCTTCACCATCGAAATAAAACAAACAATATTTATCGACCGGTGCTTTTGGATAACTACCAAAAATATGTTTATATGTATCATTTAATGTTATCGGATTCATTTTATCATTATACCGTTTGACATAGAAAAGTTGTTGATCGTTACCAATTTTTCTAAAATAATCTTTAATTGTGTATTTCAATGCTTTGTCTGTTGAATAAACTACTCCATCCGGCAATGTTCTTGGGTAATGAGTAAAATCAGCATTGAAATTGGAATTGATTGATTTAACAATCACACAGCCAAATACTCTGTTTTTAAATTCTGTTTTAGTTTCTTGTGACATTTTTATTCTCCTTCTTTTTTATTTGATTTTTCAAAAATTAATGATTGTGAAAAGTAACCGGCTAATATTATAGGAAGAAGCTCCTTTATACTCGCCTCGCATTCATAGCCTAGAATTTCACTTGTTAGCTTTTCGAATCTCCCTTTTCCAGCTTCACCGTACCATTCAAATGCGTGCTTATATTGATTAATTCCTCTTAGTATAGCGTCATGGAATAATGTTGGATCATTTTTGTTAATAAATGGTTCGAGAAGAGCATGGGATTTATTACTAGATTTACTCTTTTTAAGAATGCTGTAAATAAGCTGGCCGGCAGCGAATGCAAACTCTTGATCTGTTTGAATATGATATTCGTTGTCGTTCAACAACCTCCTCATATTCTCTTGAAATTCGGGAATTTTTGTGGGCATATCTATTCCTCCA
>JAHJVF010000123.1 GCA_018828505.1 Bacteroidota bacterium
AACACCAAACTCTGGGCTTTCCAAAGGATCCTTCGGATAGCCACAAAATAGCCTTGTTTAATGGCTAAAGCCAAAGCATTTGGTGTTAATCTGGTCCCCGACCTACCTGCCCGCCCATTCATATCACGTGTGGCAGGCGGGAAGGTCGGGGCTATTGAGTATCACACTGTGCGTAAGGTAAGTTGCTAACTAAATTTTTACTCCATTAACAAACTTTTTCAACTCCTCGAACTTAGTAGTAAGTGTTGCATAATCTTCATCTTTTGACGAATTCTCAATTTGCTCTCCTAACTTTGATATCTCAGGAAAACCATATGCCACACCGTTACCTTTAATATTATGTCCGAAGAACTTGAATTTTTCGAATGCTTTCGGAGACATTATTTTATCAAGATCTGTGATTTCAATTCTCAACTGTTCCATATATTCAGTTTGAAATTGGATTACCTCTTCCTGATCAAATCCTTGGAAGTAGGGACTAATTTCTTCGTATTTAGGTTCAGTTGTTTTTATCACGCTCATTATTTCTCCGACTAGTTTTTGTTGATCAACAGGTTTAGTTATATATCCATTACACCCTGCTGCTAAACACCTCTCTCTGTCACCTTTCATGGCATGTGCAGTTAGGGCGATAATTGGTAGATTTTTGTAATTACTTTTCTGTCTAATAATTTTGGTTGCTTCAATACCATCCATAACAGGCATCTGGATGTCCATCAGTATCAAATCAAACTTCCCATTATTTAATTTATCAAGACAGTCTTTTCCGTCAACTGCAATTACATAAGTTGAACCCAGTTTTTTTAAAATATGGGACATGAACTTCTGGTTCATGAGATTATCTTCTGCAAGAAGAATATTTAACGATGGAAGTTTAAATTCCTCTGTTACAGCAGTGACATCTGGGCTCTTAATTTCTGCAATAGGAGTTTTTATACCAGTCAATAATTTTTCAAGACTTTTTAAGAATTCTTTCTCACGCAAATCCGATTTCATTATGATCGAACTACTTCTATCCCTAAGGAAAACCCTTTCATTTTCGTTTAATTCTCTTGAAGTAATAACCAATATGGGTGTCGCATTGAATTCAGAGCTTCTTCTTAATTCTTTAATGAATTCAAAACCATCCATTCGTTCCATCATAAGATCAAGAATTATCAGTGATGGTGGAGAACTTTTTAGAATACTGTCTAAAGCAATATCGGCGGCAGAATAGCATTCCACTGAATAATCTTGATTGCTAAGCATTTTGTCCAATTTTTTCAAAACTGCAACATCATCATCTACAACAACAATCTTTTTCCCGCCAACGGGAGTTTTATGAATATTCCCCAAGATTTCTAAAAGTTTACTTGAGGATATCGGTTTTTCAATATACTCGAAAGCTCCAAGATTAATAGCTTTATTCTGTTCTTGTAAAATCGAACAAACGATTACCGGGATTGATTTTGCAATTACATCTGATTTTAATTCGCGCAGAACTTCCCAGCCATTTTTTTCAGGAATAAATATATCAAGTAAAATAGCATCAGGTCTATGTTTCTTGACTGTTGAGAGAACATCCTTTCCACTCTGCAGAATTATTAGGTTGAAATTTTTCGGTTTGAGATAATTTTCATAAATCCGAATTGTACTGATATCATCGTCTACTACAAGTATGAGCGGTTCGCCTGGCTTTCTTATCTGAATGCTCTCACTTAATTCTTCACTGACAATCTCTGCCTTTTCTGTTTTAGATTCCGTGATTTCAACAGGTATCTTGAACCAAAACCTTGATCCGACATCAATCTCGCTTGATACGTTTATGCTGCCCCCCATCATTTCAATTAATCGCTTGCAGATGGTTAGTCCCAACCCCGTTCCGCCAAATTTTTGTGCAGTATCTTTTTCAGCTTGGATAAATGCCTCGAATATCTTACCAAGTTTCTCCGGAGGGATACCAATTCCAGTATCGGTTACCGAGTACTCAAGCTCAGCGATGTTACCATTCATGGTTCCCCTTGAAACATTTCGAACAACTAAATTAATTTCTCCCTTTTTAGTAAACTTTAAACTGTTGCCGATGAGATTAACCAGAATTTGTCTTATCCTCAAAGGATCAGTCAGGACATTCTGAGGTACATTCTCTTCGACTTTGGTATAAAACTTAATCCCCTTTTCTAAAATCCTTGGCTCGAACAACTTGGTGACTTCTTTTATTTGTTTTCGAATATTAAAGTTGACTGGGAATAAATCGAATTTACCAGACTCAATTTTATTGAGATCAAGAATATCATTTATCAGATCAAGAAGTGAGTAAGAGCTTTGCTTAATATTAGAGAGTGTTTCATGCTGTTCACTGGAAAGATTATCCTGTAGTAATAATTCCGTAAATCCAATGACACTATTCAGTGGTGTACGAAGCTCATGACTCATATTGGCAAGAAACTCTGATTTAGCTTTCGATGCCATCTCGGACTCAACCTTAGCACTGAACATCTCGGTTATATCATGAGCAACAACTAATAATTTTTTAAGATTATCATTCTTATCACGGTACGGTATGCGATGATATGCAAAATGATAGGTCTTATCTTGAATGACTAATTGGTGATGGCTCGTTGTGGGATGATCCAATTCAAGACATTCAAGATCTTTCTTCTGCAGCTCGTTTGCTTTCTCCTTTGGAAATAATTCCATGTCAGTCTTACCAATAACATCGAATTTCCTAAAGCCGAGGATTCGAATCAATTGATCACTCACATTTTCGTAGCGAAGATTTGAAGATTTTTGAACGATCAGCGCAGGAATTAAGTTCAATTGGTTAGTGAGTTCACTCACCTCATTTCTTAATTCAGCATTACCACTACGTAAAACGGCGAGCGCTTCAAACGTATCTAATTGATAATGAAGGAAATTAATGATTTGCTTGAGCATCATAATTTCATCTTCGTAGAAAAATCTCTTTTCAACATCTGCAAAACCAAAAACGGAGATGACTTTTTTTGAAGAGAGTATCGGGATTAATAGAACATGATGAGTATTGAATTGGGCTTTCCATTTGTTCAATTCAATACTAATATCAACATCATCATCTGTAACATGATTGCCAGTACCGAGGTAACTATAAAGGGCAAGATAATTTTCCCAGTTTCCATTCAAATAAAGTTTTGAATATTTATTATCTGTGAACCATTCAAATTTTAAATCCCAGAAATTGATGTTGCGGCATCGGATGAGGTAGATGTGATTGACCTTAAAGAAGACTCCAATCTCTTCAATAAGATTACGGAAAACTTGCAAACTAAATTCGGTGTTATTCAGAACCCAAAGGAGCCTGTCAAAAAATTTGATTTGTTCTAGAAGTCTATCTTCCTTTGATACTATCTTATCTATCATTGGGTATTTTTAATACAACTACCTGAATGTTAGTTTAATAATCGGTTCAAAAGCATTTTTTTTTAAATAAGTATCACGATATTATACCAAAGTAAGGATTCTATTTTGGTAACTATTAGAACTCATCCCCCTACCCCTTCTCTTACAAAGAGAAGGGGAGATTTCGCTCGATTTTCAAAGTCCCTCTCTTTTTAAGAGAGGGATTTAGGGTGAGTTACTGATAATTAATAACTCAACGAATTAACTATACATGCTGCAGGCAAATTGGTAGTATATCAAGATACTCATTTTTTTTAATGTAAAAAAGATTACTTCGGAAAAACACTTTGTTTAAAGAATTTTTTAATAGAAATAAGACTACCAAAAAATCCAAAAGTCCCTCCTAAGATTATTAAGGAAGAACATAACAAAAGTAAATTACGAAAATCTACGTAACTTTCAACGATTAGAATTCTATTAAAAATATAATTGAATATGAGAATTGCAACCGCCGCAAATATCCCGCTCAATACCCCAACAATGATTCCTTCAATAAGAAACGGCAGCTTGATAAAATTGTGAGTAGCACCTACCAATCTCATCGTATTGATTACATCGATCTTATTGTACAACGCCAATCTTATGGTGTTTGAGATGAGTATAATCGTAGCCAACATGACTATTGAAAAGACTACTATCAGAATATTCTGAAAGGTCGATGCTCGAGATTCGATCAAGTCTAAAAATTGCTGATTAAAAACTACATCGGAGATAGCCCCCGATTCCAAAAGCTTGATTTTGAGGTCTTCAATAAAATTCCGGGTTAAATAGTTCTCCCTTACCTCAATTGAAACGGAAGCGGGCAAAGGATTGTATGTCAAAATATCTTTAAAATCGATGCCGGTTTCTGATAGGAATCTGTTCTTTGCCTCATTTTTAGTTATGAGATGAACTTGCGATATTCCTTCCCAATTCTGAATTTGTTCCCGAATATTTTGAGCAGTTGACTCAGTAATTGTTTCTTTGAAGAATGCTTCAATTTCGACTCGATTCTTAACATCATCAACTAACAGCTTTGCATTTAGAAAAAGGTAAGCAAATAATCCAAGTAGACTTAGAGCTACAAAAAGTGAAAATATAGAAAGTATAAAAGATATCTTAAATCTTCTATATCCTGAGAAACTTTCCTTTAGTAGAAAAAAAACTCGCATTACAATAGTGATTTTGCAGCGTCGAGCAGCTTTTCAGCTTTTTCTTTTGACTTAGCTTCAGAATGGATTCGAACAATCGGTTCAGTGCCGCTCAATCTGATCAATAACCAGTCATTATCAGTATTTATCATTTTTACTCCGTCGCGTAAATCTGTACGAACGACTTTTTTACCCAATAATTTTTTCGGTAGTTTATTCTTCAGAACTTTTTCCAATTTTATCCTTAATTTATCATCAATCTCAATTCTTTCGCGAAGATTGACTCTAACACCATAATCACGATAAATGTTATCCAACAGTTCCGATAAGCTGCATCCTGTTTTTGCAACAACTTCGATCGCAAGAAGACATGCTGCAATGCCATCCTTCTCTGGAATATGATTGAAGAAAGTTAATCCGCCGCTCTCTTCTCCTGCCAATAATACTTCTTCGCGGGCCATTATTTCGCTGATGTACTTGAACCCAACAGGTGTTTCATGAACACGAATTTTATTTTTAAAAGCTACCATATCAAAGAGATGCGAAGTCGCAAGTGTTCTGACGGCACTGCCAGCCCAGTTGGGTCGGGTTTCCAGAACATAACGTAGAAGTACCGGCAGGAAATAATTAGGATCGAAATAACTGCCATCCATATCAATCAAACCGAAACGGTCTGCATCTCCATCTGTGGCAACTCCGAAGAAATTTTTCTCGTTGGCGACGATGTTTGAAAGCTCCCAAAGATTTTCTTCAGTCGGTTCTGGATTAATGCCCCCAAAATTCGGATCAGCATAATGATGCAAAGTTCGTACATCGCAACCGCATTCAATTAAGAATGTGTCAAGATAATCTCTTCCTGTGCCATACATCGCATCGTAGGCGATTTTTAGTTTCGATTTTGCGATCGCTTTAAGATCTATAATATCACCCAGGTAATTCAAATAATTTCTTCTCGGATTGATAATCTCGATCTTCTTTTTATCGACCAATGTATCAAAGCTCTGTGTCTTTGTGACCTTTAGCTTTTTGGATTTTAATTTAGTCTCAATCCACTGCGTATTTTTTGTAAACGCTGAACCACCATGTGAGCCAAAGAATTTTAATCCTTGGTATTTAGCAGGATTATGGCTTGCAGTAAAGCTAATTCCGCCACCCAATTTTCTTCTGACGATTTCGTAAGCGACAACAGGTGTTGGAGTATCCCGTTCAGTACAATAAACCTTAATCCCGTTAGATGCAACTACTTCCGCTGCTATTTTTTTGAATTCGTCTCCCAGAAATCTCGTATCGTTTGAAATTATCACACCTTGAGAGGATTCTTTATTTTTTTTTAAAAGGTCGCAGATAGCTTGAGTTACAAGTATCACATTATCGAATGTGAATTGGTCTGCAATGACCGCTCTCCAACCTGATGTTCCAAATTTTATTTGCATAATTAAACCTCGTTAAAAGTTAGATTCATCTCTCCACCTTGTAATGCTCCATTTTTCAGTAGAAGAGTTTTTTTCCAAAGTTAAATTAACCCGACCATCAACACGAATAATATCGGTCGGATTAAAAGTGAATGTTAAATTAAATCCTCTAATTACATTGGCATTAGAAGAATCTATTGAGCTTGCAACAATATTATTCCAAATTAAATCAACTCTCTGAGTTGATGAAAAAAGTAATGCGGTAATCCGGACATCTTCATCTCTTCCCCATGATACATCAAATCCTTTATCATAATCCCGATAGATAAAAACAAAATTATCGCCGAAAAGCTGACCGTAAATAGTGGTATCTTTAAATGTATACGCATACTGAAAATTCTTGAATACTCCGTCAATATCCCTTTGATCACTCAGCAATCCTCCTTCGGAAGAAAGTTGATCGTCATAAGCTGGAGCAAATGGATTAAAACAGCTGAAAAATGATACTGATGACACTATTAAAATCATAATCTTAATAGCTGAATCTCCCTTTTAATTCGCTCCAAGTTTGGTATTCATCCCGTTTAGAATCCCGCCAGAAACTTACCGCCCATTCACCTCTCATATTTCTGAATAGTGTGAATTGAAGATGTCCATGATACTCTTTCGCAATTTCAGCAATTCCATGTTCAACAAAAAGAAGATAGTCAGCTGAATAAGTCATACTATCGCCCTGAATTGTACCTTCATTCTCATTGAAACAGGATAAGCTAAACGATGAATTTTCTCTAAGTTTCGATTTTATATTTTCAAAATATGAGCGTTCGCTAAAAAGTGTCCAGTTTGTAAAAAGCGTGGGAAAAAGGGTTATTCCCTCACTTGTTGGAATGAAAGAAAATGCTCTGCCGGTAAGCACCGAATCGACAAAACAGTTCAGATAGTTTTCAGTTGATTTATCGCTAAAGGAATTTTTGAAATTTGTGATCAGGATTCCAGGACTTGTAGCCGGGACCCAGTTAGTTCTTGGAGTGTTCGGGCTTTCTGGACTCCTTGTTTCAAATATATCACATCCGGTAAGTATCATCATCAACATTATTATAATTAACGCTTTCACTTTTGGGCAAATATGATCGTTCTTGGACTTTCGTTACTGAACTCTGAACCTTTATAATCACCAAAAACTCTTTGAATTTTCATTCCCGCATTTTCTAACATATTGATTAATTCTTCCCTTGAATACATCTGAACAGATTCGAAGAATTTATTTGAATCACCATTTTTCCGGATAGTGATCTCTTTGTTAATCCTATCTCCTTCTATCCATCTTTTCTGAATAATTCGAAGATCATTTTCAATCCTCTCATCTTTATCGACCAATGTATTTTGTACATAAGTTGAGTTGAAAAAATCAAAGACGAGCCAACCCCCCTTTTGGATTGAATTGCACATGTTTGAAATCACTTTATTATTTTCAACTGCATCGAAATAACCGAAGCTCGTAAAAAAATTTATTGTCAAATCATAGTGAGCAGTCCGGTTGAACTGCCTCATATCACAAACTTCAAGATTCAAGTCTAAGTGCTTTTTACGAGATTCTTCTTTAACAATGGACAACAAATTCTCGCTCAAATCAAATCCATCAACATTGTATCCCCGTTTTGCTAATTCGATGCTTAAACGACCGGTTCCACAACAGAAATCCAAAATTTTCCAATTTTTATTAGGATTGATTTCACTTTCGATCAAATCTGCGAAATCGACTGCTTCATTCTCATCTCGATGAGAATAAACATCTATGTAATAAGGAGAATCAAACCACATTTTGTACCAATCAAAGTTTTTATTCACTTAATTTGAATTCTTCCTTCCAAAGCTCGGGTAACAGTGGCTTCGTCGGCAAATTCTAAATCGCTGCCGATTGGAAGTCCGCGAGCAATTCTAGTGATCATCAAATTATGGTTTTGCAGCAAATTAGCAATGTATAATGCGGTAGCTTCCCCTTCTGTAGTGGGATTCATCGCAAGAATAATTTCTTGAGGTTTTAACTCATCTATTCGTTGAAGAAGTTCCTTAATAGTTAAATTATCAGGTCCAATTCCATCAAGGGGTGATAGAACTCCACCCAGAACATGATATAACCCTTTGTACTCATTTGTTTTCTCAATTGCAATTACGTCGTTAATTTCTTCAACAATACAAATAATTCCGCTCTGACGGTTCGCTGAATCACAAATCGGACAAATATCTTCAGTCGCCAAGTTGAAACAATTTTTGCAAAATCTAATGTTTAATTTTAGATTTCTTAATGAATTCGTAAGATTCTCTACTTCGGACTCTGCTTGTCTTAAAATAAAAAGAGATAATCGTAACGCAGTTTTTCTTCCAATTCCTGGAAGCTTGCTCAATTGCTGAATAGCTATTTCTAATGGTTCTGCTATTAACATTAAAATCCAGGAATGTTCATCCCCGGTGGTAACATTCCCTTTGTAACTTTTCCAAGTTCTTCTTCAGACATTTTTGTTGCAGCAGCAATAGCTTTGTTAAATGCTGCGATCAGCAAATCCTCGAGCATGGATGAATCGTTTGGATCAATAATTTCTTTTTCCAAAGAAATATCGACGACCTCCTTTTTGCCATTCATAGATATCTTCACTAAACCACCACCCGATTCCTCTGTAATAACTTTTTCCCCAAGTTCCTGCTGGACTTTTTCCATCTCTTCTTGCATTTTTTGGACTTGTTTTAACATACCCTGCAAATTCGGTTTCATCTTTTTTCCTTTATCTAAAATAAATAACTGAAATACTTAAACTAATGTATTAAGTGGCAAAAATGGCTATCCAATATAATGAAAAAAGCCTTTGAAATCAATAAAAAAGTGATTTTTTGCCTAATTTTACCTGAAAGTTGTCAATATTTGTCGCTGTTGATTATCAGCTGACGAAAATCCAAAAATTTCGATTGACAAATGAAAGTGAATTTGATATTATCAGTTCGAAATTCAATGGGTTCGAGTGAGAAAACGAAGTACTAAAACTATAATATTTGAAGAAGTCGGTAAAAAGATTTATGATAATCTAATGCCGGATACTTATTTGATTCATTTTGAGAATGATACAAAGATTAATGGAAATAGTAAAAGAGTCCCGGGGATTGGTGAAATAAATCAGCGCTGTGCTGTTCATTTTTTCCAATTATTGAATAGTTATAACATTCCTTCTTGTTTCCTTATGAACAAATCGAGTAGTGAAATAATCGTTCAAAAATATGAGAAATTACCAATTCAGTTGAAAATCCTAAATTATGTTGATAAAAATTCAACAAAGATTTTTAAGGTTAAGCTGAGTGAGCGTCTAACAACTCCAATTTTTGAAATTTACTATAACAGTGCTTCAAAATATCTCATCAACGAATCACATCTTCTTGCATTTAATATCGCTACGCTTGACGAATCGAAGGTAATGACGAGGATCGCATCAAAAGTAAATGCAATTTTCAAATCCTATTTTGAAAGAAGAGATTATAATTTAGCTGAAGTTGATTTAGAATTTGGCAAAATTCAGGGAAGGATATCGCTAACATCAACATTCGGTTACGAGAATATAAAGCTTCTTCCAAAAGGTGACTCCCCTGCCCTCGAATTCAAATCAAACACCCCGCGAAGGATAAAAGAATCTTGTATTAACTTTCAAAAATTGATATATTAGTAACCAATGATTACAAAATATGGTTACACAACAGTTGGAACGATAACAATTATTGTATTCCTCATAATTGCTTTATCTTTTTTTATATCAAATCCTTACATTAAACATACGGCGATCGTAATTTGTGTAATTTTCTTTGGATTTACTCTGAATTTTTTCAGAGATCCAAACCGCATAACTCCTACCGAGAAAAATCTATTAATCTCTCCCGCCGATGGTGAAGTGGTCAACATTTCAGCGGTTGAGGAAAGAAACTTTCATAATGGCATTGCGAAAAAGGTTAGCATCTTCATGTCCCCTTTGAATGTACATGTTAATCGGATCCCAATTGACGGTAAAGTTGAGTATTTAAAGTATCATGAAGGAGAGTATCTTGTTGCCTTCGAAGATAAAAGCTCTGAAAGAAATGAAAGGATGGAAATTGGCATATTAAGTATGCATGGTAAGATCCTTTTCACACAAATTGCCGGCTTTATTGCAAGAAGAATCGTCTGTACACTTTCATTGGGACAATCCGTTCAAGCTGGAGAAAGATTTGGTATGATCAAATTTGGGAGTAGAGTTGATATTTACATGCCAGTTGAAGCAGAAATTCTTGTCGGCATGAATCAGAATGTATATGCCGGTGAAACTGTTATAGCTCAATTTAAGAAATAAAATCCAAGTGCAAATCAAATTAACTAGATCTCTAATACCAAACTTATTCACATTGATGAATATGTTTTGTGGGTTTCTCTCTATCATTAATTCGTTCGAGGGAAATTTTATATATGCCGCTGTTTTGATAGTCGTTGCTGCAATTTTTGATTTACTTGATGGACTTGCTGCGAGAATCACGAAATCAGCCAGCGAATTTGGCGTTGAGCTAGATTCATTATCTGATGTTATATCATTTGGAGCTGCTCCGGCTTTTCTTATTTATAACATTCAACTAAATCTTTTTCTTGAAGTTGGAGTTATGATAAGTGCCTTTTATTTGATGTGTGTGGCTCTTCGCCTCGCGCGGTTCAACGTGCAATTAATCGGATTCGAAAAAAAATTTTTCTACGGACTTCCAAGTCCGCTTGGTGCTATCACCGTAGCTTCTTTCATAATTTCCTTTTATGAGATGGATAGATTTGAATCATTTTATGGAAATTATTTTCTACCCCTTGTGCTCATCGTGAGCTTTTTAATGGTGAGTCGTGTTAAGTACAATGCATTTCCCAAATTCAATTTAGTTGAGTTAAAGTCAAAGCCATTTTACTTCATTTTTCTAACTGCAGCTATTATCATTGCAATCGTGACTGAAGGTAAAGGGATTTTTCTTCTAATCACATTGTTTATTTTTTACGGAGTTGGAAGAGCTTTGGTGCAATTTGTATCTAACTCGAACCGTGACAAATCAATCGACGATTCGGATGAATTAACTAATTTTGATATCTAAATATGTATCTCGCAAAGATTTTCATTACAAGACGACGATCGATCCTCGATCCGCAAGGTAAAGCTGTTGAATTAGGGATTAAATCATTGGAAATAGATAAAATCTCCGATGTTCGGGTTGATAAATACATTGAATTAAAGATTAACGAAGCTGACCAAGATTCTGCAAAATCGAAAATTGAAAAAATTTGTAATGATCTTCTCGCCAATCCGCATCTTGAAGATTATACCTATAAGTTAATTAAAGAATGAAGTTCGGTGTAGTTATTTTCCCAGGTGCGAATTGCGATTTTGATTCATTTCATGTTTTAAAGAGAGTAATCGGCACAGAAACAATTTTCTTATTCCATAAAGATACTTCTTTACTGGATTGCGATGTCGTCATTTTACCTGGAGGATTCTCTTATGGAGATTATTTACGAACCGGGGCAATTGCACGGTTTTCACCAATAATGAAGGAAGTGATCGCATTTGCAAATAAAGGTGGAATCGTTATTGGAATTTGTAATGGATTTCAAATTCTTTGCGAGAGCAATTTACTACCGGGTGTGCTAACCAAAAATGTTAATCTGAGATTCAGATGTTTTGATACATATTTAAGAGTTGAGAATAATAAGACTAATTTCACTAACAGGTTTTTGCACAATGAAACAATTAAGATACCAATAGCACATGGTGAAGGAAATTACTTCGCTGATGATGATACTCTAAAATCTCTGGAAGATAACGAACGAATTCTGTTGAAATATTGTGATCGAGATGGTAATATAACACCTGAAGCAAATCCGAATGGATCAATTGCCAATATTGCCGGTATATGTAATCGAACTAAGAATGTTTTTGGTCTAATGCCACATCCTGAAAGATGCAGCGAATCGATCTTGGGAAATACTAACGGTTTGAAAATATTTGAATCAGTTTTTAACACTAATTAAAAGGAAATAAATAATGTTTGGAAATATCGGAGCCCCTGAAATAATTCTTATTCTTTTGGTGGTCCTGGTTCTTTTTGGAGCCAAAAAAATTCCTGAACTCGCTCAAGGTTTAGGAAAAGGAATTCGAGAATTTAAAAAATCGATGAAGGACATTGAGGAAGATATCAACGCGGAAGACAAAAAAATTTCTTCCAGTGAAAATAAAAAAGTATAAGTCTTCAAGGGTCGAATTTTTTAAGTGAGCAGGTTAAATATTCTCGAAAAAAAAACTCTTCAAGAGAGAACAGCTAACTATCTCTCAAGTATTAAAGCTAAACAGAATTTGAATGCCTTTCTTCAAGTGTTTGAAGAGGATGCTTTACAAAATGCTGCTGATATTCAGGAGAGATTTAATTCGGGAAAAGAAGTTGGAAAGCTCGCAGGTAAGGTCATTGCAGTAAAAGATCTCATCGCAATTGAATCGAGGGAATTAAGCTGTTCTTCAAAGATTTTAAAGGGTTTTACATCCCTATACCACTCGACTGCTGTCAAAAGATTACTCGCAGAAGACGCTATCTTGATTGGAACGACAAATTGTGATGAATTTGCAATGGGTTCCTCAAACGAAAACTCAGCATATGGACCGGTTTTGAATCCTGCAAAATTAGATTGTGTTCCTGGCGGCTCGAGCGGCGGTTCTGCGGCAGCAGTTGCGGCACACTTATGCGATACCGCACTCGGAACTGATACAGGCGGCTCGATCAGGCAACCGGCGGCATTTTGCGGCGTATTTGGTATTAAACCGACTTATGGAAGAGTATCACGTTTTGGTTTAGTTGCCTTTGCTTCATCATTCGATTGTATTGGGCCGATTGCAAGAACCACAATCGATTGCTCAGAAGTTCTTGAAGTAATTTCCGGTTACGATCCTAAAGATTCTACATCTTCCAATCACACTCTCCCTGAATATTCTAAACTTATTTATGCTGGTGTCAAAGGTTTAAAAATCGGTATTCCAAAAGAATATTTTCAAACTGGTCTGGATGAAGAAATCAGAATAGCAGTTAATTTTCAAATTGAGCTTCTCGCAAATGAAGGTTGTGAAATAGTTGAAGTATCACTTCCTCATACTGAGTATTCGATAGCAGCATATTA
>JAHJVF010000124.1 GCA_018828505.1 Bacteroidota bacterium
GGATGATATATTTGTAGAAAAAACGAACAAAAAACAAATAAAATCCCTTTAGGGATGACATATGGCGAAGCCATGCCTTTGGCATAAAACCCTTATTTTGTTCTATAAACAATACAATTATTCTAATTTCTAATGAAAAATCTATTTGTTAAGTTGACGCCGATGCGACGTTGTCGGGAACGAATAATTCGTGAAGGAGATTCAATTGGGTGTTTTTACATTGAGTCGCCGGGAATGAGATCGCGGCTCAAGAAAATGAAATCCGATACATTTGAAATGCTAACGGCAATCAGTTCCATCATTCGTCCAGAAGTTGCAGAAAGCGCAATGTCCGAAGGATCCTCTGGAATGGCTGAGTTCGTTGCACGTCATCACAATCCATCAAAAAGAAAATATCTTGTGCCAGAACTTGAACACGTTCTTGGCGAAACTTTCGTAACAGCCAAGAAAACTATCAGTGAAACTCGTAGCTTTCTAGCAGAAAAAGGACCAGATAATTTTCTTAAAAGAAATTTGTATATTTGACTTGAAATAAATGCATAAAAAAAATGACTCTAAAACAAATTTGCGACGTAAAGGATAATCAAATTGTTTTAACTCTACCAGAAAATTTTAGAGATAGGAAAAAAGTTCTGGTAACTATAAATGACTCGATAGATTTAAAAGCAGAAAAATTTGAATTGTTAAAACAAGCTGTTATTGATCCTCTATTTTTGGCTGACATTAAGCAAGTTAGTGAAGATTTTAACTTCATTGATACTGAAGCACAATGACAGTTAAGAAGTGGAGTATTGTTAAAGCTAACCTCGATCCGGTTATTGGTTCAGAACAAGGAAAAACACGTCCTGTTTTAATTATCAGCGAAGATGAAATAAATAATTTGCTTAATATTGCAAACGTCCTTCCTATTACAACACGAAAACCGAATAGACAAATTTATCCAAATGAAGCGCTTTTGGAAGCCAGTAAGTACGGACTTAACAACGAATCTATTGTGTTATGTCACCAAATTCGAACAATAGACAAACAAAGACTTTCCTTAGAATACGGACAAGTGAACGATATTTCAAAACAAACAGAAATTATAGAAGCACTCTGCTTCCAATTGGGTATCGAAAGAAATCTGTAAAAGTAGAATCAAAAACTAACCTTCTATTGCTCTCATGATGCTGAACAGAAACGAAATAACCGTCACGATCCGTCTCCGTCGGCTGACGGACGACGGAGGTTCGGGACGGCTAAGTAAAATAACGTTCACGAAATGTTTCCTCTCAATAGAGGGGTAGGCGTGATGCCAAGGGAAATAAATCGTCGTGACATCTTAAATAGTATATTTAAACAATCACAATTAAAGGAGAAGAGATAGCCATGCGCCGTTTTCTTATCATTATAGAAAAAGCCGAGAATAATTTTTCTGCTTACTCCCCCGATTTGCCAGGATGTATCGCAACAGGGGCAACTCGGGAAGAAGCCGAAAAGAATATGCATGAAGCAATTCAATTACACATTCGGGGAATGATGGAAGATAATTTACCAATTCCAGAATCTCAATCATTCGCTGAGTATGTCTCTGTCTGACAAACAATTAGTAAGCACTTCCGCTAACAAACAATCTTACGATACTCGCCTCCGCGAAAGTTCTCTATTGTGCTCACTCAATGCCGCTTAAAGAAAATTGAATCTATATATAGCAAGGGGGACAGCACTGCGTAAGTCTACAACGATATTCGTTATTTTAATACTGATCGGTACTTTCTATTAACTCTAAAAAATGGAGAGAAATTATGAGTAGCGACAAAACCTCAAAAATTAAAATTGAAAATCATAGCATTGCCGGCACACTTTGGTTCATGGGCTGGCTTTTTACGATCGGCTTTCTAAAGCTTACTTTCTGGAAAGGAGTTTTAGCTCTTTTGCTATGGCCCTATTATCTGGGTGAATTCTTCAGGCCAATAGAGAAATTAGTTTCACAGCTATACTGATCGCTTTCACTGTAATTATTTCTATCTTTTGATTATCGTCTTAACCAGTTCATTGAAAGATTTATGAAAAGCACAAGCGTAGTTCACTGAAAAGTAATTAGTAAGTCACCTTACGCAAAATTAAGTTATGCATAACCCCGCCATTTATGGCGGGGATAAAACTAACACCAAACTCCTGGGCTTTAGCCACAAAATAGCCTTGTTTAATGGCTAAAGCCAAAGCATTTGGTGTTAATCTGGTCCCCGACCTAAAGAGGCTGTGTGAATAATACACTTATTCAACTTGTCATTCCCACGAAAGTGGGAATCCATTCAAATTTCAAA